>NZ_JAKKFF010000370.1 GCF_022229015.1 Micromonospora foliorum | reverse complement strand
CGCCGTCGGTGGCCCCGGGGTGGGCGGTGCGGTGGTGCCGCCCGGCGCGGGCGCAATGGTGGTCGGCGCCGGCGGGACCTCCGGGGCGGTGGTCACCGGCGCGGGTGGCGTCGTCTCCGGTGGTGGCGCGGTGGTCTCCGGTGCCGGGTCGGTCGGTTCCGGTTCACCGCCCGGCTCCTCGGTCGGGGTGGGCTCCTCCGCAGGCGTGGTCGGGGGCCCTTCCTCTCCCGGTTCGTTGGCCGGCTCGGCCGAGGTCACGACCGGATCCGCGTCCGGTGTGGCGGCGCTGGCCCAGGCCGGTCCGACGGCGAGCGCCGTGAGCAGGCCGAGCGCGAGCGCGGTCGCCAGCAGGGGCGCGGAACGCCGCCCCTCCGCCCGATTACCGGGCGATGCCTTAACGCGCGCCATCTGTCCTCCGGTGACATGGGTGGGTGTCCAATATTCGGTAACAGTTGCCCCTGTGCACTAGTCCCATCTGGAAACAAATGCGTAACGTGTTTGGGACGGCCCGTCCGGGCGGACGGTAGGCTGCCGACTGTGACCGGTTACCTGGGCTCGTACGCGACGCTCGGGCTCCTGCTGCTCGCCAGCGTCGTCTTCTTCGTTACGGCGTTCTCGGCCAACCGGGTGTTACGCCCGGCGCGTCCGGCCGACCCGGCGGGCAAGCGGGCCAGCTACGAGTGCGGGCTCGACCCGGTCGGCACCGACTGGGCGCAGATGCAGATCCGCTACTACGTGTACGCCTACCTGTACGTCCTGTTCGCGGTCGAGGCGGTGTTCCTCTTCCCCTGGGCGGTGGTCTTCGACCGGCCGGGCTTCGGTCTGGTGACGGTGGTGGAGATGGCGGTGTTCGTGGCGGTGCTCGCGCTCGGCATCCTCTACGCCTGGCGTAGGAACATCCTCCGCTGGACCTGAGCGCCGCGGCGTCCGGCGATCGTGTCGGTCCGTCCGGCCGTTCGCGGCCGGTTACGGCGACAACCGGTCAGGCCAGTCCCCGGCGGGTCGCCGTGGGCGGGCGGTCGCCGCGGATCGAGGCCACCATGTCCAGCACCCGGCGGGTCGGGCCGACCTGGTGGGCCCGGAAGACCCTGGCGCCCAACCAGGCCGAGACCGCCGTCGCGGCGAGCGTCCCCTCCAGCCGTTCGGCCACCGGCAGGCCCAACGTCTCACCGATGAAGTCCTTGTTGGAGAGCGCCACCAGCACCGGCCAGCCCGTCCCGGTCAGCTCGTCCAGCCGGCGGGTGACCTCCAGCGAGTGCCGGGTGTTCTTACCGAAGTCGTGCGCCGGGTCGATGAGGATGCCGTCGGGGCGTACCCCTGCCGCCACCGCGCGCTCGGCGAGCCCGGTCACCGTCGCGACCACGTCGGCGACCACGTCGGTGAAGGCGGCCCGGTGCGGCCTGGTCCGCGGCGTCAGGCCGCCGGCGTGCGAACAGACCAGGCCGGCGCCGGTCTGCGCGGCCACCCGGACCAACGTCGGGTCGGCGCCCGACCAGGTGTCGTTGAGGAGGTCGGCGCCGGCCGCCACGGCCTCCGTCGCCACCTCGGCACGCCAGGTGTCGATGGAGATCACCACCTCCGGGAACGCGGCCCGGACGGCGGCGATGGTGTCCACCGTGCGCCGGATCTCCTCGGCGACACCCACCTCCGCACCGGGGCCGGCCTTGACCCCGCCGATGTCGATGATGGCCGCGCCCTCGTCCACCGCCCGCTCCACCGCGCGCAGAGCGCTGTCGGCGGCGTAGGTCGCCCCCCGGTCGAAGAACGAGTCCGGCGTGCGGTTGATGATCGCCATCACCACCAGCTCGCCGGGGGCGAACGTGTGCCCACCCAGCCGAAGCGCCCCGGCCATGCCCGCCTCCTGGAAGTCCGCGCCGTCGCCGCCGCGTCGGCCGGTCCCGACGCTAGTCGGTCACCCGTCCGCGATTCCGGGCGGGCGTCGGCGCCGATCGTGATCGGGGCGGGTGGCGGGGTCGCTCCGGGCCGGCTGCCATGCCACGATCAGTACATGGGTCAGCTTCTGCTCCTCCTGGTCGTGGCGTTGACAGTCGCGGCGGTGATCTTCGGCGTGACCGTGCTGGTCAGCGGCCGTGATCCCGGCCTGGCGCCGGCCGAGCCGGATTCGCAGGCCGTGGCGTTGCCGGGCACCCGCCCGTTGCGCGAATCCGACGTGGGGGCGGTCCGTTTCGACACCGGGTTGCGCGGGTACCGGATGGACCAGGTCGATAAGGCGATGCGCCGTGCCGCCTACGACATCGGTTACAAGTCCGAGCTGATCGGCGTACTGGAGTCGGAGGTCATCGCCTTGCGTGAGGGGCGCACCGACGACGCGGACGTGCTACGCCAGGCCCGCGAGCAGTCCGCCAGCAAGGTGACGACCGCGGGCGCGGCGGAGCCGGGCGAGGCAGCCGAGCCGGGCAAGGACGCGCCGCTGGCCGGCGAGGCGGGCTCGGCCCCGGTCGGCTCGACCACCACCGGCCCGTTGCCCGCCGCCACCTCGTCCTCGGCGGATTCCGACGGGGTGGCACCGGCCGCCGCGCCCGCCGACGACGAGTCGACAGATGGTGAGCAGACCGCCGGCGCCCCCGCCGGCACCGAGCAGCGCGACGCGGTGGTTCGGTCGGAGTCGGCGTGACCGAGCCGGAGGGCGCCGACGATCTTCGGGAGGCGGCCCGACCCGGTGCCGGTGAGGTGACCGCCACGGTGATCGTCGACGCCCCGGCGGAGCGGGTCTTCGCCGCGTTGCTCGCCTGGGAACGTCAGTCCGACTGGATCCCGTTCACCCGCGTCCGGGTGGTCGAGGGCGACGGGCGCGAGGGCAGCCGGATCGAGGCGGTGACCGCACTCGGCCGGGCGACGCTGCGCGACGAGATGCTTGTGGTCCGGGTCGACGAGCCGTACGAGATCGGCGTCGTGCACCACGGCCAGTTGCTACGCGGCCCGGGGGTGCTGCGCTGCACCCAGCTGGGCCGGGACCGCACCCAGGTCGTCTGGCACGAGTGGTTCCACCTGCCGGGCGGGCGGGCCGGTCGACTGGCCTGGCCGGTGCTCTGGCCCGGCTCCAAGCTCGGCCTCACCCAGGCACTGAAGAGGTTTGCCCGTCTGGTCGAGCAGGGCCGGCTGCCCTGACCGTGCGGCCCGGTGCCGGCTGCCAACCCGGCGCGCGGAAGAGGTGCCCGGCACGGTGCCGCCAGGTCACCGCGGCGCGCAGGTCCCGAGCGATCGAGGCGTACTCGTGGAAGGCCACCCGGACCGGGTTGTAGCTGCCGACGTTCTTGGTCAGGCCGTACACACAGCGCTCGCGTTCCGGCGCGAACGAGCCGAAGAGCCGGTCCCAGACGATCAGGATGCCGCCGAAGTTGCGGTCCAGGTAGCTGCCCTGCGACGCGTGGTGCACCCGGTGGTGCGACGGGGTGTTGAACACCGCCTCGTACCAGCGCGGCATCTTCTCGATCCGCTCGGTGTGGATCCAGAACTGGTAGAGCAGGTTGACCGAGCCGCAGAACGCGACCACGGCCGGGTGGACGCCGGCCACGATCAGCGGGAGGTAGAACACCCAACTGGTCAGGCCGGTCCACGGCTGGCGCAGTGCGGTGGAGAGGTTGAACCGCTGCGACGAGTGGTGCACCACGTGCGAGGCCCAGAGGATGCGGATCACGTGGTGGCTGCGGTGCGACCAGTAGTAGCAAAAGTCCTGCGCGAGCAGGATCAGCGGCCAGGTCCACCACAGCTCGGCGACCCGCAGCGGGGTGAGCGCGTAGAGCAGCGCGTACGCGGCGGCGATCGGCATCTTCCAGAGCAGGTCGGCGACGATGCTGCCTAGCCCCATCGTCAGGCTGGTCGCGGTGTCGGCGCCGCCGTAGCCGACCTCGTCGTCGTCGCGGTGCAGCAGGTAGGAGACCCGCTCCAACACGATGAGCAGCACGAAGGCCGGGATCGACCAGGCGATGACGTCCGGGAACTCCTTCACCGCGCGGCCTCCGCTCGCCGTCACCGGTCGGGGCCATCGTTGGGTGACCTCGACCTACCGGTCGGTAACAAGCACCATAGGCAGCCGGGCGGCCGGTGGCAATGGGCTGTCGGACGGATGCCCTAGCGTGTACGAGGTGACTGACCTGGTGATCGGCGCCGATGGGCTGGCTCGCTGCGCCTGGGGGTCGAGCACCCCCGACTACGCCATCTACCACGACACCGAGTGGGGGCGGCCGCTGCGCGGCGACGACGCGCTCTACGAGCGGATGACGCTGGAGGCGTTCCAGTCCGGGTTGTCCTGGCTGACCATCCTGCGCAAGCGTCCGGCGTTCCGGCTGGCCTTCGACGAGTTCCACCTCCCGACCGTCGCCCGCTACGGCGACGCCGACGTGACCCGGCTGCTCGCCGACGCCGGCATCGTCCGCAACCGGGCCAAGATCGAGGCGGCGGTCGCCAACGCCCGCGCCGCCCTGGAGTTGCCGGAGGGCTTGTCCGCGCTGCTCTGGTCCTTCGCACCGGAGCCCCGGCCAGCGCGCCCCGCCTCGTTCGCCGAGCTTCCGCCGATCACCCCCGAGTCGACGGCGATGGCCAAGGCGCTCAAGAAGCGCGGCTTCCGGTTCGTCGGCCCGACCACCGCGTACGCGCTGATGCAGGCCACCGGAATGGTCGACGATCACATCGTCGGCTGTCACGTCACCCTCCCCTCGGCGGCGTGATGAGATGGCACGCATGACGACCGAGACCGCGCACCGGGCCGGTGCGGCCGGCAACGCCGACGGGGTGGGCGCCTGGGCGGTGCTGCTGCCCGCCGAGCGGTACGAGGCCGAGCGGCTCGTGCACCACGACACGCTGGAGCTGACCGGGCTGACCGACGTCACCCGGCCGGGGCCGGGAGACCAGGTGGCCGTGCTTGTCGACGGGCCGCCACGGCTGGTGGCCCTCGGCCGGGTCGGCGCTCCGGGCCAACGCCACCGCGAAGACCCGGACGACCCGCAGTCCCCGGTCGAGCCGGGGACGCTCGTCGTCGCGTACACCCGGCGGGCCTTCGACGAGCCGGTGCCTGCCGATCTGCTGACGCTCGACGGGCCGGTCACCGCACTGGAGCCGGCGGCCTTCCGGGCGCTGGCCGACCAACTCGGCCCGCCCCCGGCGCGGCGCACCTGGCTGGTCAGCCTGGACCTGCCGATCGAGGCCGGCACGCCCGCCGAGGCGGTTCGGCTGTTCTGGTCCTACGTGCAGGAGTTGGGGCCGCGTGAGCTGCCCGCCTTCGTCTCACCGGCCGGTGACGAGCTGGCCATGCAGGCGTTCGTGCTGGGCGAGCAGGCCAACCAGGACCCGGAAGAGGACGACTAGAACAGTTTGTCCACTCGTCCCGGCCAGTCGGCGAGGACCGGGCCCGGGTCGGTGTCCAGCACCCGTTCCAGCAGCGTGGCGTAGACGTCCCGGAAGTCGGTGGTGTATTTCAGGTCGCCGTCGTCGAGGTCGGTGAGGCTCGGCGGTTCGCCGTGCCAGCCGCCCCGGACGCCCGCGCCGAGCAGCAGCACGTCTGACGCGGTGCCGTGGTCGGTGCCGTCCGAGGCGTTGGCCCGGACCCGACGGCCGAACTCCGAGTAGACCGCCACCACCACCTTCCGGCCCGCCTCGGTGCGACTCATCCGGTCGGCGAACCCGGTCAACGCCCGGTCCAGCTGACCCAGCAGGACGGCCTGCAACTGCTTCTCGTCGGCGTGCGTGTCGAAGCCACCCAGCGACACCGAGAAGACCCGGGTGGACACTCCGGCCTCGACGCACTGCGCGACCAGGTCGAGCTGCGCGTCCAGTGGTGTGCGTGCCCCGCCGGTGGCCGTCGCGGGCGCCTGCTCGCCGTCCGGGTCCGCCGTGTCCGGGTCGGCGGAGTCGCGTACCTGGCGGATCATCTCGTCCACCGACCGTAGGTCGGCGAAGCAGGCGGCGGCGCGGCCGCGGGCCGCCGACTCGCCCGCCTCCGCGGCGGCGAACGCGGTAAGCGTCTCCGCCGGCAGCCCCTTGGCGGCCTTCCGGTCGGCCACCGGCACGGCCGCGCCGGCGCTCTGCGCCCCGGCGAGCAGCGGCGGCAGCGCCGGTTCGAAGGAGACCGCCAGCCGGGGGTCGCCACCGGCCCGGTCCAGCCACCGCCCGAGCCAGCCGGTGGTGCCCGGCCGGTCCGGTTGCGCGGTGTGCCAGATGTCCATCGACCGGAAGTGGCTGCGGTCCGGCTTCGGGTAGCCGACCCCGCGCACGATCGCCAGCCCACCGGTGGACCAGCGCTGGTGCAGGCCGGCCAGCGCCGGGTTGAGGCCGAAGGTGTCGTCCAGCCGCCGCACCTCCCCGTCCGGGTACGCCAGCTCGGGGCGAGCCGCCCGGTAGGCCGGGTCGCCGTACGGGATGACCGTGTTGAGCCCGTCGTTGCCGCCGTAGAGGGTCACCAGCACCAGCGTGCGGGACTGCGGGTCGCGGTCCCCGCTGGTGTCCAGCAGGTCCCGCAGGCTGTACGCGCCGGCCCCGGCGGCCAGCGCGCCCGCGCCGACCACCCCGCTGGTCAGCAGGAACCTGCGTCGGGTCACGGTGTCCATGTCGACTCCTCCGCTCAGCTGACGGTGTATTCGGGGCTGACCAGGCCGGCGGCCAGCAGCTTGCGGGGCTCACCGGCCAGCGGGGCGAGAGCGGCGCGGGTGCGTGCGCCCCAGCCGTCGACCACCAGCAGTCGGGCCAGCGCTTCCGGCCGGCCGGCGGTGGTCGCGGCGGTCAGCCGGGCCATCACCGCT
>NZ_JAKKFF010000037.1 GCF_022229015.1 Micromonospora foliorum | reverse complement strand
GAGGGTGACCACGGCCAGCACCACCGGCATGTCCCGGGTGGTGACCGCGGTGAGGGTGACCTGGCCGAGGCCGGGCCGACCGAAGACCTGTTCGACGATGACGGTCCCGCCGACCACGATGCCGAAGACCCAGCCGGCCAGGCTGACGGCCGCCAGGAGGGCGTGGCGCACCGCGTGGCGCACCAACACCGTTCGTTCCCGTAGGCCGCGGGAGCGGGCCGTGAGCACGAAGGGTTCGTCGAGGGCTCTGTCGATGCCGTCGCGCAGCACCTGGGCCAGCAGTCCGGCGATGGGCAGCGCGAGGGTGATGGCGGGGAGCACCAACGCGGCGATCCCCCGATCACCGGAGACCGGGAAGAACCCGAACCGGAACGACAGCACACTGAGCAGCAGGAGCCCGATCAGGAACGGTGGGGAGGAGACCAGCAGCAGTTCGGTGCCGGAGCTGACCCGGCGCAGCCACGGTCGCCGGTCCCCGGCGGTGGCCACCGCGACGAGCAGGGCGAGCAGCACCCCGAGCCCGGCGGCGGCGACCGCGAGGGTCAGGGTCGGGGCGAGTTGTTCGCCGATCACCTCGGCGACGGGGCGTTGCAACAGGTACGAGCGGCCCAGGTCGCCGCCGCCGAGTCGCCCGAGGTAGTCGAGGTACTGCACGACGGCCGGCCGCTGCAGGCCCCACTCGGCGATGATCTCGGCACGGATCTGCGGGGTGTCGGCACCGTCGCCGACGATGTTGTCCACGGTGTCGCCGGGGGCGGCCAGCAGCGCCAGGTAGGCGGCGGTGGCCGCGACCCAGAGGACGACCAGGCCGGCACCGAGTCGGCGGGCCACGGCCCGTACGGGTGGTCGGCTCATGTCACTTGCCGATCCACAGGTCGTACGCGCTGGCGGGCACCCCGGCGGTGGGTTCGAAGCGCACTCCGCCGACGCCGGTGCTGGCGGCGATCTGGTCGGCCGGCGCGTACAGGGGCAGCAGCAGGGCCTGGTCGGCGACGACCTGTTGTTGCAGCTCGGCGTAGATGCCGGCGCGCTTCGTCGGGTCGGCGGCGGCCTGACCGGCCTCCAGGAGCCGGTCGATTCGCGGGTCGTTGACCTGGGTACGGTTGATGCCGCCCTTCGAGTGCAGCAGCAGGTTGAGCGCGGCGCCGGCGTCGGTGTCGGCGCGGGAGTTGTCGAAGACCTCGTACTCGTTGCGCTGGAACGCGTCGGTGGCGGTGCCCTGGTCGACAAGCGACACCTTGAGGTCGATACCGGCGCTCTGCTTGACGGCGGCCTGCACGGCCTGGGCCAGGACGTCGCGGCGGTCCCGGACGAAGGGTGCGGACTGCACGAGCCGTACGGTGAGCCGCTTGCCGGCCTTGACCCGGTAGCCGTCGGCGTCCCGGGCAGCCCAGCCCGCCTGGTCGAGCAGCGTGTTCGCCTTGGCGGTGTCGCCGCTGTAGCCGCCTTCGAGGCGCTTGTCGTAGAGCGGGCTGGACGGGCTGACCACGCTCCAGGCGCGGGTGGCGGTGTCGCGGTAGACGGACCTCAGGACGGCCTCGACGTCGACGGCCTCCCGGAACGCCTGCCGGACCCGCAGGTCGTCGAAGGGCGCGTGCGAGGTGTTGAAGTAGTACGAGTAGGCGGAGCCGGAGTTGAGTTCGCGGCTCAGGCGCAGCGTCCGGTTGCCGGTGATCAGCGGTTGATCCGTGGCGGGCACCCCCTCGACGAGCTGCACCTGGTTCGACGTGAGGGCGCCGACGCGCACCGACGACTCCTTGAGGAACCGGTAGGTGATCCCGTCGAGGTAGGCCGGGCCGGTGTGCGTCGCGGTGGGCGGCGCCCAGTCGTAGCTGGCGTTGCGTCGATAGCGCAGCTCCTGGCCGGGGACGTAGCGCTCCAGCACGAACGGCCCGGTGCCGACCACGTCGGTGCCACCGGCCTTGAGGTTCTTGGCCTGACGCAGCGACGTCGGGGAGATCTGCGCGCCCTGCGGGGAGGCCAGGAAGTCGAGGATGAGCACGTCCGGCGCGCTGAGGACGAGCCGTACGGTGCGCGGGTCGACGGCTTCGACGGCCTTGAGGTTGCGCAGTTGGACGGCGGCGACGGCCGGGGCGTACCCGGGTTCCCGGAGCTTGTCGACGTTGGCCTTGACGGCGGCCGAGTCGAAGGGCGTGCCGTCGGAGAAGGTGACCCGGTCACGCAGCGTCAGGGTGTAGGTCAGCCCGTCCGGCGCGACCGTCCAGCCGGTCGCGAGCCAGGGCACGAGCTTGCCCTGCTGGTCGTAGGTGAGCAGCGACTCGAAGGTGTTCCAGACCAGCAGGCGGGCCTTGGCCTGGGCGTACTGGTGCGGGTTGAGGGTGATCGGCTCGGTCTCCACGGCCCAGGTGAGGGTGCCACCGGAGCGGGGCTGGCCGGTCGCCTCGGCGGCCGGGGCGGCACCGGTGGAGCAGCCGGCGACGACGGCGAGCAGTGCGGCGAGCGCGGCGGCGGCCAGGGTTCGCAGACGGCTTGCGGGCATGGTGAGTTCTCCTGTCCAGGCAGGTGGATGCGGGTGTGCCGACACCCGGCCCGCGCAGGGGGCGTGGGCCGGTGAGGGTGTCGGTGCGGTGGCGGCGCGGCGGTGCGCCCCACCCCGGCGGCCGGTGCGGCGGGCCGGGTTACGGGCGAGGGTGCCGGGTCAGGCCAGACAGGAACTCGACCACACTCGACCGAAGTCGATGTGGCCGCGGATCGTCAGCCGCAGCTCGCTGGACATGAGCCGAGTCCACCTCCAGAGCCCCGCGGTGTCAACGAATCCGTCGCCGGATGTCGGCTATCGCACGGGTGGGCGTCGATTCGTTGACGTATAACCTACTAAGGCTATAGGATTTACAGGGATTGCGCCTGACCGATGGGTCAGCGCCGGGAGCCACCACCCTCAATCCAGGTCGAGCACGACCTTGCCGGCCACGCGGCGTCCCCGCAGCGCGTCGGCCGCCTCCCCGAGACGCTGCCACGAACCGCGCCAGCCGACCGGCGCGCGCAGCACCCCACGTGCCACGAGATCCGCCAGGACCGCGAGATCCGGCCCCGCGGCGGTGGCGTCGCCGAAGGACCGCAGGGTCCGTGCCGGGCCGGGAGCGAACGTGGAGTTCACCGGGAAGGCCGCCGGCTCGCCGGACGCCCAGCCGATGCTGTGCAGCACCCCACCCGGGGCCAGCAGACCCCAGGCGGTCACCAGGGAGGGGCCACCGACCGTCTCCAGCACCACGTCGACCGGGTCGGTGATCGCGTCGAGACCGACCACCACCTCGTCGGCACCCAGCGCCGCCAGCCCGGCGCCACGAGCCGCAGAGCCCACCGCCGCGACCACGTACGCGCCGCCGTGCCGGGCGAGCTGGACGGCGACCCGACCCACGCCTCCGGACGCCCCCGTGATCAGCACCCGTCGACCGAGGAGCGCGCCCGACGTCCGCAAGGTACGCAGCGCGGTCAGGCCGACCATGGGCAGTGCGGCCACCTCCGCCAGGTCGACCACGGCGGGGACCACCGCCACGCTGTCCACGTCGAACACCGCGAGGCGGGCCCACGCGCCCGCCCCGAAGGCGACCACACGCTCGCCCTCGCGGGGGCCGGAGCCGTCGGTCGCGCCGCGCGCCACGTAACCCGCGGCGTCGTGCCCGAGCACGCTCCCGGCCGGGAAGACCCCGAGGTGCCGGATCTCGCCGGCATTGACGGCGGCGTGCCGCACCTCGACCAGGACCTGCCCGGGGCCGGGGACGGGATTGGGCACCTCCGTCAGCCGGAACCCCTCAGGCGTGTCCGGAGCGGCGACGATCGCGCGCACGGCCTCCCCCTCATCGTGGATCGCGAATGCGACACCGCTGGTCAGGCGGCGGGACGGCGGACCACCCCGTGCTGGTCGCCGGCCAGCCCGGCGTAGCGCCCCCGGTGGTACAGCAGGGGCGAACCGACGTCGGCGTGCCGGAGCACCTCCGGCTCGGCCAGCACCACGGCGTGGTCGCCGACGGTCACCCGGTCGACGACCCGGCAGAACAGCCAGGCCAGGGTGTCGTCGAGGATCGGCACCCCCTCCGGGCCGGCCCGCCAGCGGGTGGGTGTCGCGAACCGGTCGATGCCGCTGGTCGCGAAGGTCCGGGCCAGGTCCTGCTGATGGTGGGCGAGCAGGTGCACGGCCACGTGGCGGGCACGGGCGACCGCGGGCCAACTCGACGACCCGAGGTTCAGGCAGAACGAGACGATCGGCGGCGCCAGCGACACCGACGTGAACGAGGTGGCGGTGAAGCCGACCGCCGGCGAGCCGGGAGCGGTGACCACCGTGACAGTGCTGGCCTGGTGGCGCAGCAACGTCCGTAGCGCGTCGCTGTCGGCGTCGATCGGAGCGTCGGTGGACTGGGTCATGGCGATCCTCCGAGGGGTTGGTCCGCTGGGCCTACGAACGGTCGGTAGCCAGCCGCTCGTACGGGGACTTCTCGCCGGCCTCGACGGCGATCGGCAGCCGGTTCTCCGCCGGGGGCAGCGGGCAGGTCGCGAAGTCGGTGTACGCGCACGGCAGGTTGGTGGCCCGGTTGAAGTCGAGGCTGACCCGCCCCTGCTCGTCCGGGGCACCGACCGTCAGCGACCGGTTGGCCGGATAGGTCGTGACGCCGGAGGTGGCGTCGGTGAACAGCACCGACAGGCTCCCGGGCACGTGGCCGTCGAACGCGGTCAGGCTCAGTGGCACCCCGTCGACGGCGAACTCGATCCGACCGGGGGCGTCGTAGACGTGCTTGAGCCCCTTCACGGCCGCGCCGACGGTGGTCGACCGAGGGTCGTCGAACGGCACGAAGCGCCCGCTCAGAACCCATCGGCGGCTGGGCGGATAGGTCGGGGTGCCGCGGTAGGCGACACGGAGTGGGTGATCCGGGTGCCGGGGACGGAGGATGTCGTGCCCACCCCGGCGGGCCACCTCCAGCACCCCACCCTCGATGCCGACGGTGACGCCGCCGCGCTCGGCGATCGGCCCGAACACGTGCCGGCCCCGAACCGGCTGGTCGTCGACGGTCAGCTCCTCGTCGCCGCCGAGAGCCACCACCGGGCCGCCCTCGCCGGTGTGCCACTCCCCCGGCACGTCGGGGAAACGCTGCGGTTCCGAGGTGAGCCAGTGCAGACCGGTGACGGCGAGGAAGCCGTGCGGGTCGGCCCGCGCCTCCTCGTGGCGTCGGTGCCACCGCCGCCATTCCTCGTCGTACTCGGGCCACGGGTCCACGGCGGTGGGTGTGGGGGCGTCGTTGATCGTCACAGGTCCTCCTCGACGGGGTGCACCTCCGCGCTCGCGGGGTGCGGGGTGACCGGTCGCGCGCCGGTCGCGGAGCCGGCGGCGGACACCGGGCAGGCGAGGGCTAAAAAGCCCGTTCAGGCGGGGATGGGCGCGCCTGGACAGAGCTGCGCGGCGACCCGCATCAGGTCGACGACCCGGCGGGAGGTGAACAACCGAACGAGCGGCATGCGGTCGATTTTCCTACCAGGAAGGTAGGATTTCAAGACCCCAGGTCGGGTGAAGTGCCGTCCACCACCGACCCTGCGTCGACAGTGGACCTTGCCGGAGTACGATCCCGGGCGTACCGCTGTGATGACCTCCAGCTGACGACCCCTCGATAGGAGCCAGGCATGGCCGGCCCGGACCCCGAACTCGCCGCGAAGCTTCAGCCTGACGTGCCGCACGCGGCACGGATCTGGAACTACTGGATGGGCGGCAAGGACAACTTCCAGTCCGACCGGGCGGCCGGCGACGCTGTCGCCGAGGTCTACCCGGAGATCGTCCTCATGGCGCAGCAGTCGCGCGTGTTCCTGGTGCGAGCCGTGCGGTACCTCGCGGCCGAGGCGGGCATCCGGCAGTTCCTGGACATCGGCACCGGCCTGCCCACCATGCAGAACACGCACGCGGTCGCCCAGGGCGTCGCGCCCGACTCGCGGATCGTCTACGTGGACAACGACCCGATGGTGCTGGTGCACGCGCGGGCACTGCTGGCCAGCACGACGTCGGAGGGTGTCACCACCTACGTACCGGCCGACTACCACGACCCGGAGAAGATCCTCGCCGAGGCGGCGCAGACGCTCGACTTCGACCAGCCCATCGCCGTGATGTACATGGGCGTGATGGGCTACGAGCCCGACCTGGACGTGGTGCGCTCGATCGTCGGGCGCACGATGGACGCGGTGCCGTCCGGCTCCCACCTGGTGCTCTGGGACGGCACCAACACCAGCCCGGCGGTGGTCTCCGGTGCCGACCGGCTGGCGCAGAGCGGCGGAGTCCCGTACATCCTGCGCAGCCCGGAGGAGCTCGAGAGTTGCTTCGACGGGCTGACGATGGTGGAGCCGGGCCTGGTGCCGATTCCGCTGTGGCGACCGGAGGAGTCCGACGCCGTCGGGATCGACGCCTACGGCGCGGTGGCTCGCAAACCCTGACCGACACGACGTCCGCCCCGCTCCCGCCAGCGCGCCGGAGCGGGGCGGAGGCAGTTCACCGGTCGCAGGTCAGGGTCAGGCCCTCGGGCACCGCGCTGGTCGTCACGAGCAGGCCGAAGGCCGTCGCCCCGTCCAGCGCCAGCGTCCCGTTGTAGGAGGCGTTGCGAACGGTGACGTCGGTGCCGACTGTCTCGGCCGCCCCGCCCCAGACCGTCTGGATGCGCTCGTCACCGGACCACCGCCAGGAGACGCGCCACCGGTCCAGCGGCAGCGTCCCGGTGTTGCGGACCGTGACCGTCGCGACGAAGCCGCTGCCCCACTGGGCGTCGATCGTGGCCGTCGCCCGGCACGAGGTCAGCGAGGCGGTGCGGGCCGAGGCGATCACGTACGGGTCCCGCCGGCCCTCGACGTCGGTGAACCGGTACCAGTACTCCGTGCCGGGCGTCAGCCCGTCGATGGTCACCGAGCCGTTGCGCTCCGGCCCGGAGACGCCCTCGGCGACCGGGGCCCGCCACTGTTGGGCGTCCTCGCGGCTGGCGAAGAGGCTGACGGTCATCGGCGGGTCGTAGCCGCAGGGCGGTCGGAAGAAGATGACGTACGAGATGGTCACGCTGGTGGTGGTGGCCCCGGCCACGCTCGCGCTGATCGGCAACGCTGGTGGGCAGGTCGGCGTCGGTGTCGGCGTGGCCGACGGCGTTGGCGTGGGTGTCGCTTCGGCGGCGGTGGTCGTCCCGGTCCAGGCGGCCAGGGCCATGGTCGTGACAGCGAGGAACATGCGAAGCATCGGTACCTCCGTGGTTACCGGGCACCGATGACCGAGGTGATAGCCGGTGCCGCGCTCGGGTTTCCGGTCGCCGACGAGGCTGCCCGGCACGGGTGACAGGGCCACCTCGTGCGCCCCGTGGGCCGGAGGAGATCTGGTGCGCGCTGGCTCCCCGAGCACGACCGAACCACAGCATGGCAGCCGGTGAGCATCGATACAACCCGATCCCGATCCCGTCGAGATTCGTCCGCTTTCTCGTCGTCGCAGGGACACCCGCAGGGTGCCCGAACCCCGGATGATCCATTGTGGTCTATTCATTCGGACACGGGAGCACACCATGCTCGACGCAAACAGCACGACCCGGCGACCCCGGGTGGTCAGGGCACTGGTCGCGGCAGGCGCTGCGGCAGTGCTGGCGGCTGCCGCCCTGGCCGCACCGACCCCCGCCAGCGCCGCCGTCAGCCGGGCCGAACTGGCCCTCCGCTGGGCGCCCATCCACTACCAGGACGTCGACGCCACCGGCAGCCACGCCCTGAGCGGACAGTCGGACTACCTCACCCGGGTCGACTTCGACGGCGACCTGGACGGACGCAACAACTGGGATCGGGCCGGCCAGGCAGGCACCGCACTCGCCGCGCACGTCTACTACTCCGTCGTGGAGACGAGCACCCACTGGTACATCACGTATTTCTTCTTCCACCCCCGCGACTGGACCGACCACCCGTTCTTCGAGACCGAGCACGAGAACGACGGTGAGGGCGCGCTGTTCGCGATCGAGCGCGACGGCTCCCCGTACGGCGTTCTCCGCTCGGCCGTCACGGTCGCGCACAGCGACTTCTTCTCCTACACGCCGACCGGCAGCACCTGGACCAGCGGCGCGGAGAGCGTCGACGGCACCCTGCGGTTCCAGGCGTCACCGCACGACACGTTCCAGCACCCGGTGACGGCGCAGGAGGCGCAGGGCCACGGCCTCAAGGCACACCCGCAGTACGACATCAACGGCGACGGTCTGGTCTACTACCCGTCCACCGTCGCCGAGACGCCGAGCAGCGGCAACGACCGCGACGTGCGGTACCAGCTGATCGACATCTTCGCCGCCGGTGGCCTGTGGGCGCAGCGGTCCACCGCGAGCCTCTTCGCCAGTCTGGGCACGTTCGCCGGTGACACGTCCGGCGACTGCGGCGTCGGCACCTGGAGCTGTTCGACCAACTCGGCCAACGCGCCCTGGGGCTGGGACGACGGCAACGACGCCCCGGCGCGGGGTGAGATCGCCAGCGACCCGGCGAAACTGTCGGCCGCGTACTTCACGGTGCCGACCGGCCTGGCCCGCACCTACAGCTACAACCCGTACGCCGGCGCGGCGGCGGCGCTCGCCGAGGCGGCGAGGACGGCGCCGCCGACCGTCGACTGATCTCCTCGTCTCCCCGGGGTCGGACCGTCCTGGTCCGTCACCGGGGAGACGAACCGACCCGTACCCGTCGCTGTCGTTGTCGGAGAGGAAGGACGCCAGCGCCTGCCCCTGCTCGGTCACGGCGGCCCGGTCCGCTCGGGAGAGGCCGCGTAGCGGGTTGACGGTCACCGTGCCCGACTCGACGCCCCAGGGCGGTACGCGAATTCGCCCCGTCCGGGCGGTACCGGGCGGGGCGAATTCGAGCGGGTGCACCGATCAGTGCTTGCCCACGAAGATCCCGATGCCGTTGGCGACCATTCGCTCCGTACCGTCGGACGGGCTGTTGCGGGCGGTGGCCGCGGCCTGGCCCGGCTCGCGGACGGCGACCGTGCTCGAACCGCCGCCGTCGAGGTTCACGGCGGCGTCCGCGCCGAGCGAGCGCATCAGGTCGGCCAGCTCGGCGATCGTGAACCCGGCGCTGGCCGGGGCGCGGCCGGCCAGGGCCACCAGGTAGACGGTCCGACCGTCGGGGCTGACTCCGGCCGCGCTGCGTACCGCGGCGGTCCTGGTGTCCAGGCCGGCCAGCGGCGCACCGTCGCGCAGGATCGGCGCGCCACCGACCGCGAAGGTCAGCTTCGGTTTGCCGGCGGAGACCAGCTTGTCGCGCACCTGCACCCGGTCACCGACGGCGAGGTCGTCGAGCGCGTCCGCGCCGCCCTCCCGGCCGACGAGCACCTGGGTGTCGGCCGGGATCGCGCCCGCGCCGGGCGTCGGACCCACCGCGGTCACCACGCCGGCGCGTACGGTCACCTCGTAGGTGTGGGTGCTGCACGGGTCGCTGCGGCTCGTGTCGCTGCCGCAGGTGGACCGGACCCGGGAGGCGGTTCCCCAGTCGGCGGTGAACAGGCCGACGCTGCCGACCGGGAGGGCGTACTGGTTGAGGCCGCCCAGCGCGATCGTGCCCTTTCCGCTGCGCACCTCGCCGTCCAGGCTCAGGGTGTCGATGCGCGCCTCGCCGTTCACGCCGACGCCGAACACGTCGCGGGTCGAGGTGCCGGGGGCCAGGCCGGGGCCGAAACGCTGCGCCGTCGGCACCGCGAACTTCAACTCCTCGCCGTCGGCGATCTCCGGACCGGACGACGAGTAGGTCGGGGTGACGCCGGTGTGCGTCTCACTGTTGTTGAAGAAGTCGCCGTTGACGCCGGCGACGGCACCCTGCTCGTTCGTCATCGCCGAGACGACCTTGCGCTGCGCCACCGCGTCGGGGTGCAGCAGGTCCAGGGAGACCGTGTTCTTCCTGAGGTCGGCCGTGAGCAGGTAACCGACGGTGACGCCTCGGGGGGTGGCCACCTCGAACGAGCCGTACGTGACGCCCGGGGCGAGCTGCTCGGTGGAGGTGACGGTGATCGGGGTGGCCGTCGCGGGTACCGTGGCGGTCGCGGCGTGGGCGACGCCGGCCGGCGTGACGAGCGTGGTCAGCCCCGCCGCGAGCAGCAGCGCCAGACGTGGGCGTACGAGGTGCGGTGACCTCATTGCCGCTCCTTTCCTGGTGCGTTCCTGGCCTGGGCCGGGATGGTCGAGCCGGGCCGGCGGTTGACCGGTCCGGCGATGATTTTCCTGGTCAGCCGATCACTCCGGGGTGAACGCGGGAGGCTGCGGACGTGAACCGCCCGCACCGTCTTGATCAACTGCCGGAGCGGCCAGGACGTCGACGCGGTCCCCGGGGTGCCAAAAAGTTTTGTGCACTTCCTACAACTGAGGGACGGTGGGTTCGGTGGTTGCGCCATAGCGCTGGACGCCGTCACCCGGAAAGGTGATCACTGCTGGGAGCCGTCGTCTCACGGCACGCAGGTCGAGGTCTAGCTAAGGGGTTTTTCGGGTGTTCAACCGTGTCGCCATCGTCAACCGTGGTGAAGCCGCCATGCGGCTCATCCACGCGGTCCGCGAGCTGGCCGCGGAGACCGGCATCCAGCTCGAAACCGTGGCTCTCTACACCGATGTCGACCGCAACGCCACATTCGTCCGCGAAGCGGACATCGCCTACGACCTCGGCCCGGCATCCGCCCGCCCCTACCTCAACCTGGCGGTGCTGGAGCGCGCCCTGACCACGACCGGGGCCGACGCCGCGTGGGTCGGCTGGGGCTTCGTCGCCGAGGATCCGGCGTTCGCCGAGCTGTGCGAGAAGATCGGCGTCACCTTCGTCGGGCCGAGCCCGGACGCCATGCGCCAACTCGGCGACAAGATCGGCTCAAAGCTGATCGCCGAGGAGGTCGGTGTGCCGGTCGCGCCGTGGAGTCGCGGTGCCGTCGAAACCCTCGCCGCCGCCCAGTCGGCGGCGGCCGAGATCGGCTACCCGCTGATGCTGAAGGCGACCGCGGGCGGCGGCGGGCGCGGCATCCGCGTGATCAGGAACGAGGCCGAGCTGGTCGACGCGTACGAGCGCACCAGCCAGGAGGCGGCACGGGCCTTCGGCAGCGGCATCGTGTTCCTGGAGCGCCTGGTCACCGGGGCGCGGCACGTCGAGGTCCAGGTGATCGCCGACGGACAGGGCACCGCATGGGCGCTCGGCGTCCGCGACTGCTCGGTGCAACGACGCAACCAGAAGGTCATCGAGGAGTCGGCGTCGCCGGTGCTCGACCCGGCGCAGGTCGCCGAGCTGAAAACGTCGGCCGAACGGCTGGCCGTCGCGGTCGGTTACCGCGGCGCGGCGACAGTCGAGTTCCTCTACCACCCGGGTGACCGGTTGTTCGCGTTCCTCGAGGTCAACACCCGCCTGCAGGTCGAGCACCCGATCACCGAGCTGACCACTGGATTCGACCTGGTCAAGGCGCAGCTGCACGTCGCCGCCGGCGGGCGACTCGAAGGTTCGCCGCCGGCCGAGCGCGGGCACGCCATCGAGGCGCGGCTCAACGCCGAGGACCCGGACCGCGACTTCGCGCCGTCGCCCGGCCGCATCGCCCGGCTGGACCTGCCCAGCGGCCCCGGCATCCGGGTGGACACCGGCGTCAGCGAAGGTGACACCATCCCGGCCGACTTCGACTCGATGATCGCGAAGATCATCGCGTACGGCCGTGACCGCGACGAGGCGCTCGGCAAGCTGCGCCGGGCGATGGCGAACACCACTGTGATCATCGAAGGTGGGGCGACGAACAAGAGCTTCGTGCTCGACCTGCTCGACCAGCCCGAGGTGATCGACGCCAGCGCGGACACCGGCTGGATCGACCGCGTCCGCGGCGAAGGACGGCTCGTCACACACCGCCACTCCGCGGTCGCCCTGGCCGCCGCCGCCATCGAGGCGTACGAAGAGGAGGAGCGCGTCGAGCGGCAGCGGCTGCTGTCGACGGCGGCCGGCGGACGCCCGCAGGTGCAGCACGCCAGCGGCCGACCGTTGGACCTCAAGCTGCGCGGCGTCGGTTACCGCACACGGGTGGCGCGCGTCGGCGCGCACCGGTTCCGGGTCGGCATCGAGACCGGCCCGGTCGTGCGCACCGCCGACGTCGAACTCGACCGCTTCGACCGGCACACCGGTCAGATCGTCGTCAACGGCATCCGCTACCGCCTGCTCACCGGCACGTACGGGCCGACCCACCTGGTCGAGGTGGACGGCGTGACGCACCGCGTCAGCCGGGACGAGGGTGGCGTCCTGCGCTCCCCGATGCCCGCGCTTGTCGTCGCCACACCACTGGAGGTCGGCGCCGAGGTCGAGGCGGGCGCGCCGGTGCTGGTGCTGGAAGCGATGAAGATGGAGACGGTGCTGCGGGCGCCGTTCAGGGCGCGACTCAAGGAGTGCGCCGTCTCGGTGGGCAGCCAGGTGGAAGCCGGTGCGCCGCTGCTGCGCCTGGAGCCGCTCGCGGACGACGCCGAGGAGACCGCGGACGACCCGAGCACCGAGACCGTCGAACTGGACCTGCCCACCGCCGCCGCGGACATCCCGGCGGACGAGCGCAGCAGGCGCGGTCAGGAGGACCTTCGCGGTCTACTGCTCGGCTTCGACGTCGACCCGCACGACGACCGCCGGGTGCTCGACGACTACCTCACCGCACGGCGGGCGGCCACCGAAGCCGGACAGCGGCCCCTGGCCGCCGAACTCGACCTCATCGACGTGTTCGCCGACCTCGCCGAGCTGAGCCGCAACCGGCCGACGGGCGAGGACGGTGGCGCCGCGCACGTGCACAGCGCCCGGGAGTACTTCCACACCTACCTGCAGAGCCTCGACGTCGAGCGGGCCGGGCTGCCGGAGGCCTTCCAGACCAGGCTCGGCAAGGCGCTCGGCCGGTACGGCGTCACCGACCTGGACCGCACTCCCGCCCTCGAAGCCGCCGTCTTCCGGATCTTCCTCGCCCAGCAGCGCGCGTCCGCGGACGCGCAGGTCGTCGCGGCGCTCTTGCGCGCCTGGCTGCGGGAGACCCCGCCGGACGAGACGCTGCGCGAGCCGGCCGGTCTCGCGCTGGAGCGGCTGATCGCCGCGACGCAGGTCCGCTTCCCCGTGGTCGCGGACCTCGCCCGCGGCGTGGTGTTCGCCTGGTTCGCCCAACCGCTGCTGCGCCGCAACCGCGCCCGGGTCTACGCCGAGGTCCGTGGGCACCTGCGGCACCTGGACGCGCACCCGGACGCGGCGGACCGCGACGAGCGCATCGCCCGGATGGTGCGCAGCACCGAGCCGCTGGTCCGGCTCCTCGGCCAGCGACTCGTCCGCGACCACCTCGACAACGCCGTGATGTTGGAGGTGCTGACCCGGCGGTACTACGGCAACCGGTCGCTCACCAGCGTGCGTACCCGCGCGGTCGGGGACTGCACGTTCGTGGTCGCCGAACGCGCCGACTCGAGCGTGGTCTCCGCCGCGGTGAGCTTCGACGCGCTGGGCAGCGCACTGCGCGGGCTGGCCGAGCTGGCCACCGGCGAGGACGCCGTGGACGCCGACATCTACCTCGGCTGGGAGAACCAGCCGGAGGACTTCGACGCGATGGCGGCGGCGCTGGCCGAGGTCATCGCCGCGCACCCGCTGCCGCCCCAGGTCCGTCGGGTGACCACCACCGTCGCGGGTCGCGGCGGGGCGGTCATGCACCACCACTTCACCTTCCGCCCGTCCGGCGCCCAGTTGACCGAGGACCGGCTGATCCGTGGGCTGCACCCGTACATCGCGCAGCGGATGCAACTGGAGCGGCTGCACAAGTTCGACCTGACCCGGCTGCCGTCGTCGGACGAGGAGGTCTACCTCTTCCAGTGCGTAGCGCGGGAGAACCGGGCCGACGAGCGCCTCGTCGCGTTCGCGCAGGTGCGTGACCTGACCGAGCTTCGCGAGCAGGACGGCCGTCTGGTCGCGCTGCCGACGACCGAGGACGCCATCGCCGCCTGCCTCGACTCGATCCGCCGCGCCCAGTCGCGGCGGCCGTCGAAGACGCGCTTCAACACCAACCGCATCGTGGTCTACGTGTGGCCGCCGAGCGAGCTGACCCGCAAGGAGATGGAGATGATCGCCGGGCGGGTCCGCCCGACGACCGCGGGCGCCGGCCTGGAGGAGATCCTGTTCATCGCGCGGCAGCGCGACCGCCGGACCGGCGAGCTGACCAGGATCGCCGTACGGATCTCGTTCGACGCCGCGGGCGGCGCCGAACTGGCCGTCGGGGAGCCGCCGGTCGAGCCGATCGAGCCGCTCGACGAGTACCGACTCAAGGTGCTGCGGGCCAGCAGCCGCAACACCGTGTACCCGTACGAGTTGACCGGCCGGCTCGGTGACTTCGTCGAGTACGACCTCGACGACCACCACGTGCTGGTGCCGGTGGACCGGCCGAAGGGGCGCAACGGCGCCGCCATCGTGGCCGGGGTGGTCACCACGCCGACCGAGCGCTACCCGCAAGGTGTCACCCGGGTGGTGCTGCTCGGCGACCCGACGAAGTCGCTGGGCGCCCTGTCCGAGCCGGAGTGCCGGCGCGTGATCGCCGCACTGGACCTGGCCGAGCGGATGCAGGTGCCGCTGGAGTGGTGGGCGCTGTCGGCCGGGGCGCGGATCTCGATGACCTCCGGTACGGAGAACATGGACTGGGTGGCCGCGGCGCTCAAGCGGATCGTCGAGTTCACCCAGGCCGGCGGTGAGATCAACATCGTGGTCGCGGGCATCAACGTCGGCGCGCAGCCGTACTGGAACGCCGAGGCGACGATGCTCATGCACACCAAGGGCATCCTGGTGATGACGCCCGACTCGGCGATGGTGCTCACCGGCAAGCAGTCGCTCGACTTCTCCGGCGGTGTGTCGGCCGAGGACAACTTCGGCATCGGCGGCTACGACCGGGTGATGGGGCCGAACGGGCAGGCGCAGTACTGGGCGCCGAACCTGACGGCCGCACGGGACGTGGTGATGGCGCACTACGACCACACGTACGTCGCGCCCGGCGAGTACGCGCCCCGACGGGCGGTCACCACCGACCCGACCGACCGCGACATCTCCGACTTCCCGCACGACGTGGCGGGCAGCGCCTTCGCCACCGTCGGGGAGATCTTCTCCGTCGAGGCCAACCCGGACCGCAAGAAGCCGTTCGACATCCGTACGGTGATGCGGGCCCTCTCCGACCAGGACCACCCGGTGCTGGAGCGCTGGGCCGGCATGGCGGACGCGGACACCGCTGTCGTGCAGGACGTCCACCTCGGTGGCATTCCGGTCTGCCTGCTCGGCATCGAGTCCCGGTCGGTGCCGCGGCACGGCTTCCCGCCCACCGACGGCCCGGACACGTACACGGCGGGAACGCTGTTCCCCCGCTCGTCGAAGAAGGCCGCGCGGGCGATCAACGCGGCCAGCGGCAACCGGCCGCTCGTCGTGCTGGCGAACCTGTCCGGCTTCGACGGCTCACCGGAGTCGATGCGCAAGCTGCAGCTGGAGTACGGCGCCGAGATCGGCCGGGCGATCGTGAACTTCCGGGGACCCATCGTCTTCTGCGTGATCTCGCGCTACCACGGCGGGGCGTTCGTGGTGTTCTCGAAGGCGTTGAACCCGAACATGACGGTGCTGGCGCTGGAGGGCTCGTTCGCCTCGGTGCTCGGTGGCGCACCCGCCGCCGCGGTGGTGTTCTCCGCCGACGTCAACGCCCGTACGGCGGCCGACCCGCGGGTGCGGGACCTGGAGGCCCGCACCGCCGCCGCGACCGGCACCGAACGCGCCGCGCTGACCGCGGAGCTCGACGAGCTGCGCTCGTCGGTGCGCGCGGAGAAACTGAGCGAGGTGGCCGCGGAGTTCGACCGGGTGCACAACATCCACCGCGCCGTCGAGGTCGGCTCGGTGGACGCCGTCATCCGCGCCGCCGAGCTGCGTCCGCGCATCATCGAGACCATCGAGGCCCGCCTGGGCTGACGGCCGGTACACCCGCTCCACGTCAGCGCCACCGGTCGTCGACCGGTGGCGCTGACCGTACGGGGGTGACGTGCCGCGCGGTCTAGCTGAGCGCCGCGTTCAGCGCGACGGTGACGGCAGGGTGGCCGAGCGGGTCAGTCCCACTGGTCCTGGTTGAGGAACCGGGCGAAGCCCCGCCACGAGTTCGGCCCCATCACCCCGTCGATCGGGCCGGTGTAACCCCACCCCGAGGCGAGCCGCTGGACAGCCTTCCAGGTGTTCGTCCCCGGCACGCCGTCGATCGGTCCGCTGTAGCCGTAGCCGCGCAGGGCCTGTTGCAGCGCGGCGTAGGTCCGCACGCCGGGCACGCCGTCGATCGGGCCCGTATAGCCGGAGGTGATCCGCAACCAGTTCTGCATCCGCATGTAGAAGACGGTGCCAGGAATGCCGTCCTGCTCGGTGGACGTCTTCGGCAGGCCACCGCCACCCGGGTTCTGGCCGATGTAGGTCAGCGGGTTGATCCGGACACCGCTCGGGTTGATCATGTGCCAGTGCAGGTGTGGGCCGGTGGAGCTACCGGAACCAGGAGCGCCCACCGCCCCTCCCGACCGTCCGACTATCGCACCGGCGCTCACGGCAGTGCCGTTGGCCAGCAGGAACTGGGACAGGTGCAGGTACTGGCTGCGGTAACCGTCCGCGTGGTGGATCGTGACGGTATGCCCGCCCGTGCCGTTGTTCGGGATTTTCTGGATCGTGCCGGCGCCACAGGCCGGTAGGTTGGTCCCGACGCCCATTCCGAAGTCGATGCCGCCCAGCGAACCGCTGTTCAGGTGGTCCTGCCAGGTTCCGGTGATCCGGTAGACGGCGAACGGGTTGTAGATGGCGGGTGCGGCAGACGCGACCCCCGGCAGGCCGACGACACCACCGACGGCGAGGGCACCGGTGGCCAACACGGTGCCGCGCAGCAGACCACGACGGCTGAACCCCGTCGGCGGCCGTTCCCCGTAGCTGCCACAGCAGACGGGTGGGTGTTCGTGGTTCATCGCCGGTCTCCGTACGATCGCAGTCGACCACGGGCCAGCCGAGGGTAGCCGCCGAAGTGGCATGGATCAATGTCAGGTGGCGTGGCGAAGCAGTTCGTGGAGGTCAGCCGGTTCGTCGCCCGTGGCCCGGGTCGGTGTCGGCCTGCCAGGCGGCGACGAGATCCTCGCGCGCCCGGGCGACCCGGGAACGGATGGTGCCGACCGGGCACTGGCAGACGTCCGCCGCCTCGGCGTAGGACAGGCCGAGCACCTGGGTGGCGACGAACGCCTCGCGGCGCTCCCGGGTCAGACCGGCGATCAGCTGGTGCAGGGTCACGCCCTCGTCGGCACCGGCAGTGATCGCGCCGGCGGCCTCCGCCGCCGCCTGCCAGTCCGGCACCGACGCCATCCTCGGCCGGGCCACCGCCGTCCGGACGTGATCCACGGCAACGCGTCGGGCGATGGTGAACACCCAGGTACGGGCCGACGAGCGGCCGGCGAAGCCGGGCAGGTTGCGAATTGCCCGCAGGAACGTCTCCTGGGTCAGGTCGTCGGC
>NZ_JAKKFF010000369.1 GCF_022229015.1 Micromonospora foliorum | reverse complement strand
TCGACTCGCCGCTCGGGGTCGCCGTCCGTGCTCCCCGGTGCGACGACGGTCCGCGCGGACGTGTCCGCGTCGCTGCGATCGGTTAAGTCGGCGCTGTCGTCGAGGTCGTCGCTGTCGGTGTCGCGGCGGTGCAGCTCGGCGGTGGGGTCGGCGCGCAGGCCCTCCCGCTCGCCGTCCTCGGCGCCGTCGCCCGGCTGGGCGGTCCGCTCGGCCCGGGGGTCCGGTTGATCCTGCGGGTGTGGGCTGGCCAGCGCGGAGGCGGCCACCGCGTCGGCCACCGTGGTGGCGCCGAACGTCGTCGGCAGCGGCCCCGGCTCGTGGAAACCGCCCTCGTCGGTGTCGCTCCGGCGGCGTGGGTCGGAGTCGTCGGTCAGCTCGTCGTCGGCCGGGTCGTACGCGGGATCCCGGCCGGTGTCGTCGGTCCGCTCGTGGGCGGCGGTCTGGTCGTCGAAGGTGCCCCGGTCGTCGAGGGCGTCCTCAGGGACGTCGGAGCGGCCGGCCCGGTCGCCGGCCGGGGGTACCGGCACGGGCGCGGACCGGACGGCCTCCGGGTGGTCGTTGCTCACCTGCTGCTCTTCCTGGCGCATCGGTGGCCTCCTCAGCGGCTCGTGGCGTCGTGGTCCGGGTGGTGGCGCTGTTCGGGCGTACGGTTGCCGACCGGCTCCTCGCCCAGCAGGTCGGCGAAGAGTGCGCGGTAGTGCACGACCGCCTGCCGCAGTTCCTCGGTGCTGGCCTCGCCCCGGGAGTTGCGCAGGTGGATCTCGTGCGCGTCCCGGTAGTTGGTCAGCGTGCGGGCGTGCTCGACGGAAAGGTGGGCGATCTGGTCGGAGAAGTCGCCGGTCGGGTAGCCCTGCTCCTCGATGAGCCGGGTGACCAGTTCGTCCGCGTCGCCCACGGTCTCGCCGGGGGAGTCGATGAAGCGGACCTGGAGTTCCTCCCAGGCGGCGCTGTACCGGGCCCGGGACTCCGGGCTGAGTGGGGTGAGCGTGAGCTCGGCATGCCGGCGTTCCCGGTCGCGCAGCTCGCGCTCGGCGGCGGACCGGCTGTCCTGTTCCGCCACCACCCGGTCGTACTCCGGCCCGAACCGGTTGCGCAGCGCGCGACGGCGACCGAGCGAGCGGGCGGCCACGGCCAGAGCCGCGACGATCACCAGCACGACGAGCACGATGACGATTATCTGCGTGGGCGACATGGGCTCCTCCTTCGTCTCCTGGTATTCCCTCTGCGCAGTGATCGCCAATCCCGATCCGAGACACTTTCCTGACCGGGGCCGCAACTGCCCGCCAAACCAAAACTTGACTCATTCCAGAAAAGGCGCTTGGGTGGGGTGATGCACCCACAGCCCAGCAAGCCGATCCTCACCACCCGGCAGGGTCACCCCGTGCACAACAACCAGCAGCAGCGGACGGTCGGCTCGCGCGGCCCCGCCACGCTGGAGAACTACCACTTCCTGGAGAAGATCAGCCATTTCGACCGGGAGCGGATCCCGGAGCGAGTGGTGCACGCCCGCGGTTTCGTCGCACACGGCGAGTTCGAGGCGTACGGGACCATCGGCGACGAACCGGCCGCGACGTACACCCGGGCCAAGCTGTTCCAGGTCAAGGGCAGGAAGACGCCGGTAAGCCTGCGCTTCTCCACGGTCATCGGCGGCCGGGACTCCTCCGAGGCCACCCGCGACCCGCGTGGCTTCGCGGTGAAGTTCCGCACCGAGGACGGCAACTGGGACCTGGTCGGCAACAACCTGCCGGTCTTCTTCATCCGAGACGCGATCAAGTTCCCCGACGTCATCCACTCGCTGAAGCCGGACCCGGTGACCTTCCGTCAGGAGCCAAACCGGATCTTCGACTTCATGTCCAACACCCCCGAGTCGATGCACATGCTGACCTGGCTGTTCAGCCCGCGCGGCATCCCGGCCAACTACCGGACGCAGGACGGCTTCGGTGTGAACACCTACCGGATGGTCAACGCCGCGGGCGAGGGCGTGCTGGTCAAGTACCACTGGAAGTCGCAGCAGGGCATCGAGTCGCTGACCGAGGAACAGGCGGCGGCCATCCAGGCCAGCGAGTTGGGCCACGCCTCCAAGGACCTCTACGAGGCCATCGAGCGCGGCGAGTGCCCCCGGTGGGAGCTGCACGTCCAGCTCATGAGCGACGACGAGCACCCGGAGCTGGACTTCGACCCGCTGGACGACACCAAGACGTGGCCGGAGGACGCGTTTCCGCTGCGCCCGGTCGGCATGATGACGCTCAACCGCAACGTGAGCAACGTCCACAACGAGAACGAGCAGATCGCCTTCGGCACCGGCGTACTGGTCGACGGCCTGGACTTCTCCGACGACAAGATGCTCGTCGGACGGACGTTCTCCTACTCGGACACCCAGCGCTACCGGGTCGGCCCGAACTACCTCCAACTGCCGATCAACGCGCCACGCGAGGACGTCCAGGTCAACACCAACCAGGACGGCGGCCAGATGTCGTACGGGGTGGACAACCGGGCCGGCAACCCGCACATCAACTTCGAGCCGTCCTCGGTGGCCGGTCTCGACCAGGCCGACGAGTCGTACCGGGAGTACCGGCCGTTCGTCTCGGGTCAGGTCATGCGGGCGCCGATCGAGCGGCAGAACAACTACGCCCAGGCTGGCGAGCGCTTTCGCACCATGCCCCAGTGGGAGCGCGACGACCTGGTGAAGAACCTGGTCAACCTGTTGGGTCAGTGCGACAAGCACATCCAGCAGAAGATGGTCTGGCACTTCAGCCAGTGCGACGACTCCTACGGTCGGCGGGTCGCCGAAGGCCTCGGCATCGCCGACCACGCCTGATCCCCACCGTCGGTCGCAGGCTCCGCCGGCAGCGCGACAACGGCCCCGCCGCACACGAACGCCCCGCCGGTCCGCCGACGGGGCGTTCGCCATTCCCACCCCCCGCACATCCCGGAGCGTCGATGTCGGCGCGACGGGCGGTAGTGCAACGGCCCTCGATTACGTATCCTGCCCAAGGCGCCCGCGCCGGTGCCCGGTGACACGGCCGGGCACGCAGCCGGCCGGCGCGTTGCCCGGCGGTGCCGGCGCCCCTCCTGCCACCCCTGTACGGGCGAGGTCTGATGAGAACCCGCGACTGGCCGATCCGCTCGAAGCTGACCGCGTTGGTCGTCGCACCGGTGACCGCGCTCCTGGCACTGTGGATCTTCGCAACCACCCTGACCTTCGGTCCCGCCCTGAACCTGCTCTCCGCCCGCACCCTCCTGTACGACCTGGGTCGCCCCGGCGAGACCGTGGTCACCGAGCTGCAACGGGAACGCCGGCTCTCGGCGGTGCAGCTCGCCGGCAACACCGAGCTGCCCGCCCTCGCCGAGCAGCGCGGGCGCACCGACCGGGCGGTCGCCGAGCTGCGCCGCCGGGTGGACGGGGAAGCCCTCCGCGACGCCGCGGACGACCTGCTGGAGACCCGGGTCGACCAGCTGGTCAGCACCCTGGCGGCGCTGCCCAGCGGGCGGAAGTTCATCGACGACCGCAAGGTGGACCGGGCCGGCGCGATCGGCCTGTACAGCGGCATGGTCTCCGCGGCCTTCCAGGCGTTCGCCGGCATGGCGACCCTGACCGACCCGGCCATCAACCGGCAGGCACTGGCGCTCACCGCACTGGGTCGCTCCCGGGAACTGCTCGGCCAGAGCGACGCGCTGCTGGCCGGCGCGCTGACCGCCGGGCGGTTCGCCGAGGGGGAGCACACCCAACTCGTACAGGCCATCGGCAACCAACGGTGGCTCACCGAGAGCGCCGTGGCCGACCTGCCCGAGAGCAGCCGGATCGCCTACCAACGGTTGACCGAGGGCGAGGCGTTCACCCGGCTGCGCACGATGCAGGACGCTTTGGTCGTACCCAACCGGTCCGGCCGGCCGGCGGTCGACGCGGCGGCCTGGCAGGCCAGCCAGGACGCGGTGCAGCAGCAGTTGCGGAACTTCGAACTGTCCGAGGCCGACGCTCTCACCGACCGCTCGGTGCCGATGGCGGTCCGCATCCTGGTGCGGCTGGCCGCCGCCGGCGTGCTCGGGCTCGTCGCCGTGGTCGTCTCGGTGCTGGTGGCGCTGCGGGTCGGCCGCACCCTGGTCCGGCGGCTCAGCGGCGTCCGCACCGCCGCGCTGGAACTGGCCGAGCACCGATTGCCCGACGTGGTGACCCGGTTGCGCCGTGGCGAACAGGTCGACGTCGCCCGGGAGGCGCCGCCGCTGGAGTACGGCCACGACGAGATCGGCGAGGTCGGGCGCGCCTTCACCGAGGTGCAGCGCACCGCAGTACAGGCCGCGGTGGACGAGGTCACCCTGCGTCGCGGGCTCAACGAGGTCTTCCTCAACATCGCCCGACGCAGCCAGAGCCTGGTGCACCGTCAGTTGCACCTGCTGGACCGGATGGAACGGCGTAGTGAGGACCCGGACGAGCTGGCCGAGCTGTTCCAGGTCGACCACCTGGCCACCCGACTGCGCCGGCACGCCGAGGACCTGGTCATCCTCGCCGGCTCCGCGCCCGGCCGGGGTTGGCGAAACCCGGTCGCGATGGTCGACCTGATCCGCGGCGCGATCTCCGAGGTCGAGGCGTACGAACGGGTGGACGTCACCGCCGTGCAACCGGCCGGCGTGCTGGGGCGGGCGGTCGGTGACGTCATCCACCTCCTCGCCGAGCTGGTCGAGAACGCCACCGCCTTCTCCCCGCCGGACACCCGGGTCACCGTCACCGGGGCCCAGGTGGCCAACGGGTACGCCCTGGAGATCACCGACCAGGGGCTGGGCATGTCCGACGCCGCGCTGGAGGCGGCCAACACCCGACTGGCCAGCTCGCCCGAGTTCGACCCGGCGCAGAGCGCCCGACTCGGCCTGTTCGTGGTGGCCCGGCTGGCGGCCCGACACGGCGTACGGGTGCGGTTGCGCCCCTCCGGTGAGGGCGGCGTGACCGCCGTGGTGCTCGTCCCCGGTGACCTGGTCACCACCGAACCGCCGGCCGGCCCCGACCCCGCCACGCTCGGCGCCGCGTCGGCCGACCCGAGCCGGCGGCTGGCCCGGACGGCGCGCCGGGGCACCGTGACCCGTCCCCGTACCCGACCGCCGACGGCC
>NZ_JAKKFF010000368.1 GCF_022229015.1 Micromonospora foliorum | reverse complement strand
GGGCGCGGCGACGGTCGGCGCGGGCCTGGCCGCCGACGGCGACGGGCCGGCCTGGCTGCACCTCGACCTGGACGTGGTGGACCCGCGCGACCTGCCCGCCGTGACCTACCCGGAGCCGGACGGGCCACGCTGGGCGGACCTGATCGCGCTGGTCACGCCGCTGGCCCGCGCCGACCGGCTGCTCGGGATGAGCGTGACCGACCTGAACACCGACGAGGACCCCGACGGGCGGCACACCCGCCGGGTCGTCGAGGTCCTCACCGAGATGCTGGGCGACTGACCGGTGCCGGTGTGCCGTGCGTTGCCTACGCGTCGGCTGTGGGATCGGGCAGCCGGACGGTGAACACCGTCCGACCTGGACGACTGTCCACCCCGACCGTGCCGTGGTGGGCCTCCACCACCGCCGCGACGATGGCCAGGCCGAGGCCGGTGCTGCCGTGCGCCCGGGACCGGGAGCTGTCGCCCCGGGCGAACCGCTCGAACACCTCCGGTCGCAGCTCCACCGGCACCCCGGGCCCGTCGTCAGCGACGGTGAGCACGGCGCCGGCGGCGTCGACGGCCAGCGTGGTGGTGACCGTGCTGCCGGGCGGGGTGTGCACCCGGGCGTTGGTGAGCAGGTTCGCCACCACCTGGTGCAGCCGGGCGGCGTCGCCGGGCACCCGGATCGCCACCTCGGGCAGTTCGAGCTGCCAGCGGTGCTCGGGACCGGCGACGTGCGCGTCACTGACCGCGTCCACCACCAGGGCGGTCAGGTCCACCGGTTCGACCGCGAGCGGCCGGCCGGTGTCGAGGCGGGCAAGCAGCAGCAGGTCGTCGACGAGGCTGGTCATCCGGGTGCTCTCCGACTCCACCCGGCGCAGCGCGTGCGCCACGTCGGCGGGAACCTCGTCACGGCCACGCCGGGCCACCTCGGCGTAGCCGCGGATCGCCGCGAGAGGCGTCCGCAACTCGTGGCTGGCGTCAGCGACGAACTGGCGTACCCGCGTCTCGCTGGCCTGCCGGGCGGAGAGCGCGTCGGCGACGTGGCCCAGCATCCGGTTCAGCGCCGCGCCGACCTGACCGACCTCGGTGCGCGGGTCGGTGTCGGCGGCCGGCACCCGGACGGCGAGCGCGACCTCCCCACGGTCCAGGGGCAGCTCGGTGACGCGGGTGGCGGTGGCGGCCACCCGGTTGAGCGGTCGCAGCGTCGCCCGCACGATCAGCGCTCCGGCGGCACCGGCGATGACCAGCCCGACGGCGGCCACCGCGGCCTGCGCGGCGACCAGCGCCCAGACGGTCTCCTGGACGCCGGAGAGGGGAACCGCGACGACGCGTACCCGGCCGTCCCAGTACTGCCGGGCCACGGCCCGGTAGTCACCACGGTCGCCGAGGTCGACGGTGCGCGGTCTGGCGCCGACCGGCAGGTCCGCCAGCGCGGCGACCTCCCCCACCGGGACGGCCTGCGGGTCGGGGAACGCGTTGGAGGCGCTGTTGGTCAGGGTCCGGGCGCTGGTCACCCGGCCGTCGGCGATCTCGGCGACCACCGCGCCGGACGGCAACCCGGGTGGGATGCCGCCCAGTCCGTTGCCGGGGAAGGCCGGCCGACCCGGTCGGTCGCCCCGCATGCCCGTCGCCGGGGCCAGCTGGGCGTCCAACCGGTCGACCAGGAAGTGCCGCAGCGCCACCGTGGTCAGGCCCCCGATGGCGACGCTGACCAACGCCAGCAGCGCGAGCAGGGCAAACACCAGTCGGGTACGCAGGGAGCGCCCGGCCAGCCACCCCCGGACGGCCCGCAGCGGGCGGCGCCTACTCGGCGGGTTTGAGGACATAGCCCGCGCCGCGCAACGTGTGGATCATCGGTGCCCGGCCGGCGTCGATCTTCTTGCGCAGGTACGAGATGTACAGCTCCACCACGTTGGCCTGGCCGCCGAAGTCGTAGTTCCACACCCGGTCGAGGATCTGCGCCTTGCTGAGCACCCGGCGCGGGTTGCGCATCAGGTAGCGCAGCAGCTCGAACTCGGTGGCGGTGAGGGTGACGAGCTGGCCGGCCCGCCGGACCTCGTGGCTGTCCTCGTCGAGGCTGAGGTCACCGACGGTCAGCACCGCCTCCTCCCGGGCGGCGATCGCGACCCCGGAGCGGCGCAGCAGCGCGCGCAGCCGGGCGATCACCTCCTCCAGGCTGAACGGCTTGGTGACGTAGTCGTCGCCGCCGACGGTCAACCCGGCGATGCGTTCCTCGACCGCGTCGCGGGCGGTCAGGAAGAGCACCGGCACGGTGGGGGCGTGCTCGCGCAGCCGACGCAGCACCTGGAAGCCGTCCAGGTCGGGCAGCATCACGTCGAGCACCACGGCGTCCGGCTCGAACTGTCGGGCGGTGCTCAACGCCGCCATGCCGTTGCCGGCGGTGCGGACCTGCCAACCCTCGTAACGCAGGGCCATCGACAGCAGGTCGGTGAGCGTGGGTTCGTCGTCGACCACCAGCACCCGGACGGGTTCACCGTCGGGGCGACGCAGCTCGATCCGGCTCGGCGCGGCCTGCCCGTTCATGACCATGGGCCCCATCGTGGCCGCGACACCTGTGCCACGCCCCTGCGGAAGCTGTGCGCCAGCTGTGCGACCGGGCCGCCGCGCGCCACCGGTCAGACCCGCCTCGTGGTCACTCGGACACCCCGTAGGCGTCGGTGCGCACGAAACGCATGCTCCAGCCGCCCGCCTCGTCGGGCCGGTCGCGCTCGTAGAGGTGGTCGGGGCCGGGCTGCACCGGGCCCGTGCCGTCCGGGTGCCGCATGATCCAACGCTGGGGTGGGGCGCCGTCCGACCCGGCCGGCAGCAGCCGGACCAGGCCGTCCGCGGGCCCGCCGACGAAGCGTACGGTGACCTCGCTCATCGCGGCGTCCCCTCGGGTGACCGTGCCGGCACACTCGGTGACACCGGCTCTGGCTCGCAAGCTACCGCACCCGCCGCTACGGCGCAGTGAGGTGCGCGGGGTCGCCCGCCCTCGAATCCGGCTCCGGTTTGCCCAGTTCGGCGCTCGGGTACCGCCATCTGAGCACCCGCCGTCGGCGGGGCGAGGACGAGGAGTGGTCGATGCGCATGCTGGACGGGCGGTACCGGCTCGAACAGCGCATCGGTGTGGGTGGGATGTCCGAGGTCTGGCGGGCGTACGACCAGGTGCTGGACCGGCCAATCGCGGTGAAGCTCATCTCGCCCGGCCGCGACGACCAGGACGGCCCGGTGGACCGGATCCGCGCGGAGGCCCGGTCGGCGGCCCGGCTGGAGCACCCCAACGTGGCGAGCGTGCACGACTTCGGCACCTCCTCGACGTGGCCCGGCCGACCGGTGCCCTACATCGTCATGGAGCTGGCCGAGGGTGAGACGCTCGCCGTGCACCTGCGCGCCGGGCCGCTGGACTGGCAGATCGCGGTGCGGGTCTGCGCGGAGGTCGCCGCCGCGCTGGCCGCCGCGCACGCCGAGGGCATCGTGCACCGGGACGTCAAGCCCGCCAACGTCATGCTCACCCCGGCCGGGGTGAAGGTGCTCGACTTCGGCATCGCCATCGCCGCCGGAGCACCCGACCCGATGCCGACCGGCGTGGTGCTGGGCACCCCGGCGTACCTGGCGCCCGAGCAGCTGGACGAGGCGCCGGCCACCCCGGCCGCCGACATGTACGCCCTCGGCGTGCTGCTCTACTACAGCCTCACCGCCCGCCTGCCGTACCGCGCGTCGACCGCCAGCGAACTGCTCCTCGTCCGCCGCCGTCAGCCACCGGAGCCGCTGCCCGACATCACCGGGCTCCCGCCGGAGGTCGCCGAGCTGTGCCACTCCTGCCTCGCCGACGACCCCGAGCAGCGTCCGACCAGCCTGGTCGCCGCGCTGCTGCTGGCCGAGGCCGTGGACGCCCGGGTGTACGTGCCGATGACGATCCCGACGACCCGCCGGTCGGCCCCGACGTCGCCGTGGACCGAACGGGCCGCCGCGGAGGCCACCGAGGCGGTGGCCGTGGCCCACGAGCCGAATCTGCGCACCGCGCGCTGACCACACGGCCCACGGGGTTTCGTCGGCGGCGGCGGGGTTCGTGGGGCGGCACAGCGTTTCGCCGGGCGGCGGCCGGGTAGCCGGCCTGGTGAGCGACGGGAGAAACGCGATGCCGGATCAGAGTTCCTGGCTGCGTGAGGCCACAGCGACCGCCGAGGGCGGTCACGTACGCACCGACGATGGCGGGCTCTCCACCGCGCTGGCCTCACCGCTGGCGCCGCACTGCACCGGGCTGACCCCGGAACAGTTGCTGGCCGCGGCCTTCGCCTCCTGCCTGCACCACGCGGCGGTGGAGGTGGCCGGGGAGATCACCGACGAGGCGCACACCGTGCAGGTCCGGGCGGAGGCGAAGCTGGGGCGGGACAACGACGGCCGCTACCGGGCCGACGTGCACGCGGAGATCTCCTCAGCCGGCCTGAGCCGAGATCAACTGGCCGATCTGGTCGAGTACGCCGACCGGCTGTGGCCGTTCTCCAGCAGCGACGCCAGCCGGCACCGACTGACCGTCACCCCGGCCGAGAACGGCCGACACTGAATCCGGGCGACCGCCCACACGCCCCACCGCCCCGCCCTCCACCGCGCCGATCTTGCACTTTCGGTCGTCGATATCAGGGGGATTGCCCCCTATGTCGCGACAGCAAGTGCAAGATCGCGGAGCAGGGAGGGGATCGTGGGGCGGCGCCGGCGCCGCGCGCGATCTGCGGGACGGCGGGGGCCGGTTGGTGGAGGTGTGCATCGGTTGTTCGGATGACCGCCTGGCCTGGGTCCGGGCTCGCCCGGCAGACCGACCGCGCGACCGCATTCACCCGGCAAGTCGGGAATAACCGTCTGGAGTGATCCGCGAGGTTGATCAGCTTCGCCCGTGCTTTGCCCACTAAAGTCACCATGATCAGGGCAAATTGTGGCGCATGCCACTGTACGGACTGGTGGCATCGGGCATTTGGCTCTTTAGCCTCGGCAGGTGCATCCCGACGACCCCTCCGCCCAGAAGCTGACCGACGCGCACCCGAGCATCCTCTCGGACGACGCCGCATCAACCGAACGGACGATCGGCCGTCACCGCGCCGCCGACCGGTCACTGCGGGCCCTGCTGGGCTCGACCCCGGTGCGGGTGGCGCTGGCCACCGGTGTCACCTGCTGCCTCAGCCTCGTCGCGGTCGCCACCGCGCGCGGCAACGACGACACCTCCCGTACGGTCGAGCCGCTCGCCGAGGCGGTGGCCGACCGCGCCGCCATCGCCGACGAGCGCGCCTCCCGGTCGCTGGACCGCGACGCCGCCCCCGCCCGGATCCTGCCGCCCAGCCCGACGGCGAAGCCCACACCCACTCCCACCGCCGTCCGCAAGGCGCCCAGGAAGCCGGTCAAGCCCCGCCGCCCCCGGCCGGTCGCCGGCCTCGACCAGGCGCAGATGGACAACGCGAAGATCATCGTGGACGTCGGCCTGGAGATGAAGATGCCGCGCCGCGCCCTGGTGGTGGCACTGGCGACCGCCATGCAGGAGAGCAACCTCTACAACCTGGCCAGCGACGTCCTCCCGGAGTCGGCGGAGTACCCGAACCAGGGCAGCGGCTCCGACCACGACTCGGTGGGGCTGTTCCAGCAACGGCCCAGCAGCGGCTGGGGCACGGTGGCCCAGCTGATGCGCCCGTCGTACGCCGCGCGGGCCTTCTACAGCGCGCTCAACGAGATCCCCGGCTGGCAGGACATGAGCGTCACCGCCGCGGCCCAGGCCGTGCAGATCTCCGCCTACCCCGACGCGTACGCCCAGCACGAGGACCGGGCGACCACCGTCGCGGCGGCGCTCACCGCCTGAGCTGGGCCTCCGCGCCCACGCGTCTCAGCGGTGGCCGGGCGGCGGCTCCGCGCCCGTGTCCAGGCCGCCGACACCGACCCGACTGCCCGGTACGCCGGCAGCCGCCGTGGGGGTGTCGGCGGGCACCTGGTCGACCGTCATCTGGCTGAGGATCTCCTCCACCCGCGCCTCGCGCCGTCGACGGGCGTCCAGCGCCGCCTCGAAGTCACGTCGGGCCTGCACGGCCTCCGCGTACGTTCGCTCCCGCACCCGCCGGGCCTCCTCGCGGGCCTCGTCGAGTTCGACGCGGGCCTGGGCCAGGAGCTCGGCGGCCTCGCGCCGCACCGCGTCACCGGCGTGCCGGGTGGCGGTGCCGTCACCCAGGTCCAGTCGTTGCAGGAGCCCGCTGAGCCAGGCCGCCTCCTGGCGGATCTCGTCCCACTCGCGGGTCGCCCCGGCCGCGCCCTCGGCCCGCGCCGCCAGCCGGGACAACCGGATCCCCAACTCGTCCAGGCAGTAGTCCACCTGCCGCTGGTCGTAACCGGTCTCAACGACGGAGAACCTCATACTGTCGCCCCCCAGGCAGCTGCTGTTACTTCCCCACCTGGATCCTCGGCCGGGACCGCTCGCGCCGAGGGGGTTCGGGGAAAATGTTCAGCATGCGCGCAGGTGGCGCGGGCGTCAGCCGCGCTTGGGCAGTACGACGACCCGGCCGAAGAACTCGTCGATGCGGCGGACCACGTCGTTGAAGTCGTCCAGGTCGATCGGCTTGGTGACGTACGCGTTGGCCTGCAACGTGTAGCTGCCGACGATGTCGGTGTCGGCGTTGGAGGTGGTCAGCACGACGATGGGGATGGTTCGCAGATCCTCGTCCTGCTTGACCGCCCCGAGCACCTGCCGACCGTCCATCCGCGGCATGTTCAGATCCAGCAGGATCACGTCCGGGCGGCGGGCCTGCTCGTGCCGGCCCTCGGCGCGGAGAAACTCCATCGCCTCCTCGCCGTCACTCACCACGTCGATGATCTTGTCGACGTCGGAGTCCGCCAGCGCCTCCTCAATCATCAGCACGTCGCCCGGGTCGTCGTCGACCACCAGGATGCGTACCGGCTGCGGGCTGTCTGCGCCCATCACTACCTGCCTCGGAGTCGGCGGGGACGGGACCCTGACGGTCACCGCGTTGGCGGGGAAATGCGGGGAAATGCTGGCGGGAAAATCTAGCCCATCAGGAGGCGGCGCGGGACGCGGGGTCGACCGACTCCGGTTCGTAGCGCAACACGTCGGCGAGGCCGGTCACCCGCAGCACCCGCTCGACCCGCCCGTTGGCCCCGGTGAGCCGGAGCCAACCCCCGTCGGCCGCCGCCTGGTTGTCGCCCCGGACGAACACGGCCATCCCGGTGGAGTCGCAGAACGTGAGGTCGGTCAGGTCGAGCAGCACCCGGGTCTCGCCCGCCGAAGTGAGCCGGTCGATCGCGGCGGTCAGCTCGGGGGCGGTGCTCAGGTCCAGCTCACCCGCGAGCCGCAGGCAGGCGCCACCACCGTCGCGCTCGACGTAGCTGACGCTGAACGTCACCGTTCTCCCCCTCGCTCCACCCTCGGGTGGGACGTTTGCAGTCCGGCAAGTATACGCAGAGCTGACTGGTGCGCCGCCGAGCGCGGTGATCGATCCGGGTGCCACCGGCGGGTCGGTCAGCGGGCCGGGCCGGGCAGCGCCGCGCATCCCAGCGCCAGTGCCCGCGCCGCCCGGGGGAAGTCCCGCAACGCGGCGGCGTAGTGCTCCAGCGGCAGGGCGATGGCCCCAACGGGCACCCCACGACTGGTCAGGATCCCCGCCAGCCACTGCACGAACTCCGTGAACAACGAGGCGTCGTCGACGTAGACCGCCGCGGCCAGGAAGTCCACGATGTGGCCCAGGTCGCTCACGGTCGCGTCGAGCTGCGCGGCGGTGTACGCCCGGGTCGCCGGCACCCGCTCCCGCAGCTCCGCCAACGCGCTGTCGATCAGCTCACCGCGACGGCGCACCAGGCTGGCGTACTCGTCGTCGGCAAGGTGCGCCAGCCGCGCCGGAGGCGCCGCGCGCAGCGCCCGCTCGTCGGCGATCAGCCCGGCC
>NZ_JAKKFF010000367.1 GCF_022229015.1 Micromonospora foliorum | reverse complement strand
CGTCTGATTTGTCTAGTGACACGGCGACAACCGGGATATACACTCTTCCCCGACGCGACGCACTCCCGAGCTCACGGCCGCGCAGCCGTTGGGTGACCGACGCGTCACCGGCGACGGCCCGGCGCAGATCGGCGCGGAGGGGGACCGGGTCCGGCGGAAGGCCGTAGCGCGGCTGCACCCGGCACTCGACCAGGGCCCGGCCGTCGACGGCGGAGGCATCCGCGGAGATCACCTCCAGCCGGTGCAGCGCCAGGCAGCCGGCGACCGTGGCGAGCAGGCCACGCCGGTCGGCCGCCGCGACCGACACCCGGTCGCCGGTCAGGTGGACGACCGGAAGTGGCCCGGCCAGCAGCTCCGGGTCCGGGGCGGGTGGCTCGGGGAGTACGCCGGTGTCCAGCGCGGTGCGGACCCGGGCGACCAGCTCGGCGACGAGTCGGCCCTTCCAGTCGGACCAGGCCGCCGGCCCGGTCGCCGCCGCGTCGGCGCGGACCAACGCGTGCAGCACATCCAGGGTGCCGGTGTCACCGACCGCCTCGGCCACCGAGGCGATGGTGACCGGGTCGGCCAGGTCCCGGCGGGTGGCCACGTCGGGCAGCAGCAGGTGCAGCCGGACCAGCTTGCCGATCAGCTCGACCTCCGGGGCGGGCAGACCGACCCTGGTGGCCACCGCCTGGGCAACCGGCACACCGACGGTGCTGTGGTCACCGGGGAGACCCTTGCCGATGTCGTGCAGGAGAGCGCCGAGGAGCAGCAGGTCGGGGCGCTCCACGTCGCGGGCGTGCCGGCTGGCCTCGTGCGCGGTCTGCACGAGGTGCCGGTCGAGGGTGAACCGGTGCACCGGGTTGTGCTGGGGCAGGCTGCGCAGCCGGGTCCACTCGGGCAGCCAGCCGTCGACCAGTCCGTACCTGTCGCAGGTCTCCCAGGCCGGCACCAGGCCGGCGCCGGCGCCGAGCAGGGTGATCAGCGCGGCCCGGGCCTCGGCCGGCCAGGGGGCCGGCAGTGGCGGGCAGTAGGCCGCCAGCCACTCGCAGGTGGCCCGCGCGATGGGGATTCGGGTCGTGGCCGACGCGGCGGCCATCCGCAGCGAGAGGCTCGGGTCGGGGCGTGCCCCGATCGCCGTACGGGCGAGCACCAGCTCGCCGTCGTGTTCGACCACGTCGCGGGCGACCGGGCGGCGGGCCGGGCGGCCGTTCCCGCCCCGGGAGCGACCGGAGCGCAGCCGGTCGGCGGCCCGGAAGGCGTCGTCCAGGGCGTGGCTGACCGTGCGGGCGTCACCGGCGACCCGACGCAGCAGCGCGTCGCCGTCTTCCAGGTCTAGCAGGGCGGCCACTCCGTCGCGCTCCTGGGCGACCAGCCGGTCGACCCGTCGGCCGACCTGCTGGTGCAGGGCGTCGCGGGTGTCCAAGAGGCGCAGGTGGGCGGCGCGTACGGCGGGACGCAGCGCGTCGGTGATGCCGGCGGCGGAGATCGCCCGCAGCAGCCCCACGTCGCGCAGACCGCCGGCGGCCTCCTTGAGGTCGCCCTCCAACAGGAAGGCCAGCTCACCGTGGGCCTGCCAGCGGGCTTCGGTGACCTCGCGCAGGCCGGGCAGGTGCCGGACGGCGGTACGCCGCCAGTGGTCGGCGGCGGTGCGGATCAGCGCGTCGGCCAGCGCCTGGTCTCCCACGATCAACCGGGCGTCGAGCAGCCCGAGGGCGACCTTGACGTCGTCCTGGGCCACCGAGAGCGCCTCGGCGACGGTGCGTACGGAGTGGTCGAGCCGCAGGCCCGCGTCCCAGATCGGGTACCAGACCGAGGCGGCCAACTCGTCCGTGCCGGGCACCCCGGCGTGCACCAGCACCAGGTCGAGGTCGCCGTACGGGGCGCACTGCCGCCGACCCAACCCCCCGACGGCCAGCAGCGCCACCCCGTCCCGCGCCGGCAACAGCCCTCGCAGAAAGCTGTCGTAAGCGGCAGCCCGCTCCCGCCGGGCCGCCTCCCCGATCCCCCCGGGAACGCCGACGACCTCGTTGATCAAGAGGTTCGCATCATCGTCGTGCCCTGACGCGTTCTTCTTGATCAACGAGGTCATGTCAGTCGCGGTCAGAGTGCGTCGAGGCCGCGTTCGCCGGTACGTACCCGGACGACCTCTTCGACACCGGTGACCCAGACCTTGCCGTCACCGATCTTGCCCGTGCGGGCCGCGCCGACGATGGCGTCCACGACCTTGTCCACGTCGATCTCGTCGGTGAGCACCTCGACCCGGATCTTGGGCAGGAACTCGACCGTGTACTCGGCACCCCGGTAGACCTCGGTGTGCCCCTTCTGCCGCCCGTACCCCTGAACCTCGCTGACGGTCAGCCCGGCCACCCCGAGGGCGTGCAGGGCCTCCTTCACCGCGTCCAGCTGGTACGGCTTGATGACTGCGGTCACCAGCTTCATGTCCAACCCCTCCATCCCAGGAACGTTAACCGGCGACCTTTTCGCTGACCGGCTCGGCGGACTCCGCCTCCGGCTTGGCACCGCTCGCCGTGCCGCCACCGGGGGTGCCGATGCCGGCCATCGCGAACGCGCTACCCGTGCCGCCGCCGGCCGGGGACAGGTCGTAGCTGCTCTCGGCGTGCTCGGCGATGTCGATGCCCTCGACCTCCGCCTCGCCCTTGACGCGGAAGCCGATCGTCTTCTCGATGACGAAGGCGAGCACCCAGGCGATGCCGAACGACCAGGCGGTGACGATCAGGCCGGCGAGGGCCTGCCGCCCGAGCTGGGTCGCGCCGCCGCCGTAGAAGAGGCCGTCGGAGGCACCCACCACGTCGGTGATCGCGGCGTTGACCGAGTTGGTGGCGAAGAGGCCCAGCCACAGCGAGCCGATCCAACCACCGACGAAGTGCACGCCGACCACGTCGAGCGAGTCGTCGTAGCCCAGCTTGTACTTGAGGCTGACGGCGAGCGCGCACACCGCGCCGGCGACGATGCCGAGCAGGACGGACGCCCACGGCGCGATGAAGCCACAGGCCGGGGTGATGGCGACCAGGCCGGCGACGGCGCCGGACGAGGCGCCGACCATCGTCGGCTTCCGGGTCTTGACCCACTCGACCGCGATCCAGCCGAGCACCGCCGCCGCCGTGGCGAGCTGGGTGTTGATGAAGGCGAGGCCGGCGACCGAGTCGACGGTCAGCTCCGAGCCGGCGTTGAACCCGAACCAGCCGAACCACAGCAGACCCGCACCGAGCGCGACCAGCGGGATGTTGTGCGGCTTCATGCCCTCACGCGGCCAACCGAGCCGCTTACCGAGGACCAGGGCCACGGCCAGGGCCGCCGCACCGGCGTTGATGTGCACCGCGGTGCCACCGGCGAAGTCCAGTGCGTGGATGTCAGCGCCGATGATGCCGCCGCCCCACACCCAGTGCGCGACCGGGAAGTAGACCAGGGTGGCCCAGCCGAAGGCGAACAGCAGCCAGCCGGCGAACTTGGCCCGGTCGGCGATGGCACCACTGATCAGCGCGACAGTGATCACCGCGAAGACCATCTGGAAGGCCATGAACACGTAGAGCGGAACCCCGATGCCGCTGGGGTTCTCCGCCGTGGCACCCCAGAGGTCGGTCTCGGCGAGGAAGGTCTTGGTGCCGAGGTACGCGCCCGGGTCGCCCCAGAAACCGTTCACGTCGGCCCCGAAGGCGACGCTGAAACCGTAGAACCACCACAGAATAGAGATGAGCCCGATAGCCGAGAAGCTCATCATCATCATGTTGAGTACGCCCTTGGCCCGGTTGAGGCCGCCGTAGAACAGCGCCAGTCCGGGGGTCATGAGCAGCACGAGCGCGGTCGAAACCAGCAGCCACGTGGTATTGGCGCCGTCGATCGTCGGTGCTTCAGGCACGCTGGCCTCCTAAAGGTGAAGTCCTCCTTCGCGGCTTTCCGGGGCAGCGTCGCCCGTAGGCCGGTTGCGCGGAAGCTTCGCGGCCGGCTGTTTCACTTTGGGTCCCGTGCGGGTTTCCGTTTCGTGACGGGTTGTTTCGGACGTGTCACGAACTCCGCACAGTCAGCAGCATGGACGATTGTGGATCGACCGGACGGCGAAGGTCGATGGCTGACCGGTCAGCGGCATCGACCGGTGCGCGTGCCAGGCCTGGCCGAGCATCGACCGGTGCGCGCGCCGGGCCCGGCCGAGCGTCGACCGACCGGCGCTCAGCGGAGCGCGTTCTCCAGGGTGTGCCGCTCGTAGTCGAGCAGCCGCAGATCGCGCATCGGCCGGCGCAGGTGGCCCTTGTGCACGATCCGGACGAACGCCGGCTCACCGGCGGCGGCCATCCGGCGGATCCCCTCGACGTGGTCCACGATCCGCTTGCGGATGGTCCGGATCAGCCGGTGCCGGTCCCGGGGGATCAGCCCGTACGCGTCGGCGAAGAGCCGGAGCCGGCGCGGCCGGTCCGGGTGCTTCCAGCCCAGCGTGATCGAGTCCCGGTCCGCGAAGATCGGCACCCAGGTCCAGGCCGCGTACGCCACGTCGTAGATCCGCGCCCCGGGCGAGGCGAGGTCGAAGTCGATCAGCCCGAGGGTGCCGTCCGGACGCCAGATCACGTTGTGCGGCGCGGCGTCGTGGTGGCAGATCACCTCGGTGTCCGGTGGCGGGGGCCCGAACGAGCGCCAGACCGCCGCCTGCGGAGGCGTGAAGCCGTACTGGGCGTCGTGGAACATCCGCAGCATGGTGGCGACGGTGACCAGGGCCTCGTCGGTCACCCAGTGCGGGGCGAGCGGATATTCTCCGCACTCCCCCTCCAGGTACGACAGCACCTCACGGTTGCGCTCGTCCATCCCGAGGGCCCGGGGGGCGCCGGTGAACCCCACGTACTCCAGGTGGCGCAGTAGTGCGTGCACGGACGGGGTCCACGGCCCGGCGTTGCGCCGGACCGTGTCACCCACGCGGACAACGGTGCTCACGTTGCCGCCGTGCAGCGGGATCTCCTGCGAAGTCACGTACGGTCTCCCGAGGCGCTGCGACGGATGGCCGGGGTCACGCCAGCCCGCGTACGCGCGATCGTCAGTGGTCACCCGAGACTACGCGTCCCGGCCGGTGGCCTCGGTCCCCAGCAACGCGTCGACGAACTGCGCCGGGTCGAACGGGGCCAGGTCGTCCTTGCCTTCGCCGAGGCCGACCAGCTTCACGGGGATGCCGAGCTTGCGCTGCACGGCGATCACGATGCCGCCCTTTGCGGTGCCGTCGAGCTTGGTCAGCACCACACCTGTCACGTTGACCACGTCGGTGAAGACCCGGGCCTGCTCCAGGCCGTTCTGCCCGGTGGTGGCGTCCAGGATGAGCAGTGTCTCGTCGATCGGGCCCTGCTTCTCCACCACACGCTTGACCTTGCCCAGCTCGTCCATCAGGCCGACCTTGTTCTGCAGGCGGCCGGCGGTGTCGATGAGCACGGTGTCCACGCCGGTGTCGATGCCGCGCTTGACGGCGTCGAAGGCGACACTGGCCGGGTCGGCGGCCTCGGGCCCCCGGACGGTCTCCGCGCCGACGCGCGAGCCCCAGGTCTCCAGTTGGTCGGCGGCGGCGGCCCGGAAGGTGTCCGCCGCGCCGAGCAGCACGCTGCGACCATCGGCCACCAGCACCCGGGCGATCTTGCCGCAGGTGGTGGTCTTGCCGGCGCCGTTGACGCCGACGACCAGGACCACCGCCGGCACGCCGTCCTTGGGGGCGGTCCGCAACGAGCGGTCCAGGCTCGGGTCGAGCGCGTTGACCAGCTCGGCGGCGAGCAGTGCCCGCAGCTCGTAGGCCGAGCGGGTGCCGAGCACCCGGGTGCGCTCGCGAAGCCGGTCGACGATGTCGCGGGTGGCGTCGACGCCGACGTCGGCGGTGATGAGGCTGTCCTCGATCTCCTCCCAGACGTCCTCGTCGAGGTGGTCGCGGGCGAGCAGGCCGAGCAGGCCCTTGCCGAACACGTTCTGTGAACGGGACAGCCGCGAGCGGAGCCGGACGAGCCGCCCGGCGGTCGGCTCGGGAACCTCGACCTGCGGTGCGAGCACCGGCGGCGGCTCGACCAGGACGCCGGTGGACAGATCGGACTCCGGTGCCTCGACCGGTGGCCCGGCGAGATCCTCCTCGGCCCTGGTGTCGACCTCGGTGCGTGGCAGCGGGGGCTCGGGCCGCCGCCGCAACCGCGGCACGACCAGCCCGACTGTGCCGGCGATCAGCACACCGAGCAGGACCAGAGCGAGGACGAGATATTCGGCCATGCCGGAATCCTGTCAGATGCGGGCGGCGGCGTCCCAGCCACCGCACCCCGAGCCGTGCTGGGAGCCTCAGCCACCGCTCCCGTGCGCGGTGCTCAGGGTCTCAGCCACCGTTCCCGTGCGCGGTGCTCGGGGTCTCCGCACCGCACCCGGCCGGCGCCAGCTAACCGGCGGTAGGCTCGGCCGCATGTCCGCCGCACACCTCCTCATCGGCCCCCTTCTGCGGCGAGTGGTGGACACCCGGGCGACGATCTGGGTAGAGACGGCGGCGCCCGCCGTGGTCACCGTCCGCACCGCCAGCGGCGCCACCGGCACCGCGCCCACCTTCTCGGCGTACGACCACCACTACGCCCTGGTGGTGGTGGACGGGCTTGCCCCGGACAGCGAGACCACCTACGAGGTGCTGGTCGACGACGAGATCGTCTGGCCGGTGCCGAGCAGCGGGTTCCCGCCGAGCGTGATCCGCACCCGGGCCGCGGACGATCGGGACCAGCCGGTCAATCTGATCTTCGGCTCGTGCCGGGAGACCACCCAGCACGCCACCACCCGCAAGCTGCCACCGGACGCCCTGGACGCGTACGCCCGGCGGTTGATGGCCGACCCGGAGTCGCACCCGCTGCCCGACCTGCTGGTGCTGCTCGGTGACCAGGTGTACGCCGACGTCACCTCGCCCACCGTGCGCCGGCTGCTGCGTCGACGGCGGCGGCGGCCCACGGGCGCTCCGGCCGACCAGGTGGTGAGCTTCGACGAGTACACCAAGCTCTACCTGGAGTCCTGGCGCGATCCGGAGATCCGCTGGCTGCTCTCCACGGTGCCGAGCGTGATGATCTTCGACGATCACGAGATCATCGACGACTGGAACACCTCGGCGGCGTGGCGAGCCGAGGTGCGCGAGCAGCCGTGGTGGCAGGAGCGGATCGGCAGTGGGCTCGCCTCGTACTGGGTCTACCAGCACCTGGGCAACCTCTCCCCCGACGAGATCGCCGCCGATCCGGTCTTCGCGAAGGTCGCCGCCGCCGAGGACGCCACAAGCGTGCTGCGCGAGTTCGGCCACCGGGTCGACCAGGAGTCCGACCTGGCGCACGACACCGAGCGCTGGCGCGCGGTGCAGTACCAGTGGAGTTACGCACTGGACCTGGGCCGGACCCGGCTGGTCATGCTGGACAACCGGTGCAGCCGGGTGCTCGAACCCAACAGCCGGGCGATGCTGCCGCCCGGCGAGTGGGCCTGGTTCCTCGACCAGGCACACGGGGTCTACGACCATCTGGTGGTGGGCGCCTCGCTGCCCTGGCTGCTGCCGCAGGGCATCCACCACATCGAGGCGTGGAACGAGAAACTGGCGGACTCGCGCCGGCCGTGGGTGGCGCGCGGGGCGGAGAAGCTGCGCCGCGCCCTGGACCTGGAGCACTGGGCGGCGTTCCGGGGTTCCTTCGAGGCGCTCGCCGAGACGTTCGCCCGCATCGGCACCGGCACGCCGCGGCAGTCCGGCGCGCGGATCGGGGCTGGGCCGGCGTACGCCCCACCGGCGTCGATCAGCGTGCTCTCCGGGGACGTGCACCACTCGTACGTGGCGCGGGCCCGGTTCGCCGACCCTGCGGTGGTCACCCCGGTGCACCAGCTCACCTGTTCGCCGATCCACAACCAGGTGCCGGCGGGCATCCGTCCGCTGATGCGGCTGGGCTGGTCGCCCGGTCCGGCCGGGGCCACCCGGGCGTTGGCCCGTTCGGCGGGCGTACGCCGACCGGGGGTGCGGTGGCGCAAGCTGGCCGGCCCCTACTTCGGCAACGCGGTCGCCACTCTGACCCATCAGGGGCGCGGGGCCGACGTGGTCATCGAGGGCACCACGAAGGACGGGCACCTAAGCCCGGTGATGCGGCGTCGACTCTCCGGCAGTGGCGAGCCGGCCGCGCCGTAGTCTCTACGCCGTGGACGAGCACCTGCCGGAGCCGATCCGGGCGGTCGAGCACGAGTTGACCGCTCTGCTGCGCCGTGGCCGGGCGGTCTCCTGGGAGATCGCCCGGGAGGTGCACCCGAACCTGGAGCCGAACACCTACGGGTTGCTGCTCTGGTTGCGCCGTAGCGGGTCGATCCGGTTGACCGAGTTGGCGGCCCGGTTGGGCGTGGGCAAGGGGACGCTGAGCCGGCAGATCAACGCGTTGGAGGTCCTCGGTCTGGTCCACCGCGACCCCGATCCGAGCGACCGGCGGGCCGCGCAGATCAGCCTCACCGAGGAGGGGCAGCGCCGGTTCGACGTCGCCCGCGCGGCCCGGTTGGGCGAGTTCCTGCGCGCCCTGGACGGCTGGCCGGAGCGGGACGTCGAGGAGTTCGCCCGGCTGCTCGGCCGGTTCAACGACTCCTGGCAGTAGCCGCACACCGCCAGGGACTCCTGGCAGCGGCCGTACAGGACCGGGGGAATAGGGCACCGGTCCGACAAGTTGTTGCTTCAGGCAACCAAGGCATACGGTTGCCTCAGGCAACTCCCAGGCGGCCCGTGCGTACCAGCCCCGCCGTTCCACCTCGACTCCGCTCGGAGGCAACAAACGATGAGCCAGGCGACAGCGCCTCCCCAGGCGACCGCCGTGACCATGACCCACCGGCAGATCCTGGAAGCACTCTCCGGCCTGCTGCTGGGTCTGTTCGTCGCGATCCTCTCCTCCACGGTCATCTCGAACGCGCTGCCGCGGATCATCACCGAACTGCACGGCGGCCAGTCCGCGTACACCTGGGTGGTGACCTCGGCCCTGCTCGCGACCACCGCGACCACCCCCATCTGGGGCAAGCTGGCCGACCTGACCAGCAAGAAGACCCTGGTCCAGCTCGCCCTGGGGATCTACGTGCTGGGCTCGGTACTCGCCGGCCTCGCCCAGGGCACCGGTGAGCTGATCGCCTGCCGGGTGCTCCAGGGCGTCGGCGCCGGCGGCCTCACCGCCCTGGCTCAGGTGATCATGGCCACGATGATCGCGCCCCGCGAACGCGGCCGGTACAGCGGCTACCTCGGCGCCGTGATGGCCGTCGGCACCATCGGCGGCCCGCTGATCGGCGGCGTGATCGTCGACACCTCCTGGCTCGGCTGGCGCTGGTGCTTCTACGTCGGCGTGCCGTTCGCCATCCTCGCGCTCATCGTGCTCCAGAAGACCCTGCACCTGCCGGTGGTCAAGCGGAAGGCCGAGATCGACTGGTGGGGCGCCACCCTGATCACCGCTGCCGTCTCGGTGCTGCTGATCTGGGTCTCGCTCGCTGGCGACCAGTTCGCCTGGGCCTCCTGGCAGACCGCCGCCATGGTCGTCGGCGCCCTGGTCCTCGGCGCGCTGGCGATCCGGGTCGAGACCCGGGCCGCCGAGCCGATGATCCCGCCGCGGCTGTTCCGCAACCGCACCATCACCCTCGCCGTCGTCGCCAGCATCGCGGTCGGTGTGGGCATGTTCGGCGCGTCGATCTTCCTGGGCCAGTACTTCCAGATCAGCCGCGGTCAGAGCCCGACCATGTCGGGTCTGATGACCCTGCCGATGATCCTCGGCCTGTTGGTCGCCTCCACGGTCATCGGGCGGGTCATCACCAGGACCGGCCGCTGGAAGCGGTACCTGGTGATCGGGTCGGCGCTGCTCACCGTCGGCTTCGCGCTGATGGGCACCCTCCGCGCCGACACCAGCTTCACCCTGCTCAGCGTCTACATGCTGGTGATCGGCGTCGGCCTGGGCATGACCATGCAGAACCTGGTCCTCGCCGTGCAGAACACCGTCGGCCCGCACGAACTCGGCGCGGCCAGCTCGGTGGTGGCGTTCTTCCGCAGCCTGGGTGGCGCGATCGGCGTCTCCGCCCTCGGAGCGGTGCTCGCCCACAAGGTCAAGGACTACACCGCCGACGGGCTGGCCCAACTCGGCATCCCGGCGTCCAGCTCCGGCAGCGGTGGCGCCCTGCCCGACGTGCACACCCTGCCCGGCCCGCTGCGGGCCGTGGTGGAGAGCGCGTACGGCCACGGCGCCGGTGACATCTTCCTGGCCGCCGCCCCGTTCGCCCTGATCGCGCTGATCGCGGTGGCCTTCATCAAGGAGGTGCCGCTGCGCCAGCACAACGGCAACCCGGTTTCCGACGAGGTCGAGCGGGAATCGACACTCGCCGCCGGGGCCGGCGCACCCGTGATCCGTACCGGTGAGCAGAGGTGAGGTAGAGCCATGGGCGTGGGAGCACCGGACCGCGAGGAGTACGGCCCCCGGACCCGACCGTTGCCCTTCGAGCGCGGCACGGACGGGCCTCGAATGATCATGGTGGGCGTCGACGGCACCCGTACCTCCGAGCGGGCCGGCTCCTACGCCGCGGGCCTGGCCCGTCGACAGGGCGCCGCCCTGGTGGTGGTCTTCGTCAGCTCGCCGAGCGGGCTGACCGCCCTGGTGCCCGGCATGGACGCCGGCGCGGTCCAGCGCACCCACGACGAGTTGGCCGACGAGTTGCGCCGGGAGTGTCGGCGCGGCGCCGAGCAGTGGGGCATTCCGGTGACCCTGCTGGTGCGGCGCGGCGACGCGTACGCCGAGCTGCGCGCGGCGGCCGACGAGTTCCAGGCCGACATGGTGGTGGTCGGCGCCTCCGAGCAGGCCGGACACCGGCTGGTCGGCTCGGTCGCCACCCGGCTGGTCCGCGCCGGCCGCTGGCCCGTCGTCGTGGTGCCCTGATAACCCGTCGCGGCGTGTCCCAGGTGACGGGCAGGATGCGCGGCATGACCTGGATCGCACCGGAGATCACCCGGACCCCCGAACCGTACGTCGGCGACGAGCGCACCATGCTCGACGGCTGGCTCGACTACCACCGACAGACACTGCTGCTCAAGTGCGCCGGCCTCACCGCCGAGCAGTTGAAGACGCCGAGCGTGCAGCCCTCGGGGCTCACCCTGCTCGGCCTCGTACGGCACATGACCGAGGTGGAGCGCTGGTGGTTCCGCATCCGCGCCGCCGGCGAGCACCTGGACGACCTCTACAACACCGACGCGAGCCCCGACGGCGACCTGGACGACATCGCCGACGCCGACGCCGAGACCGACTTCGCCACGTACGCCGCAGAACTCACTGCGGTCCGGGCCGCGACGGCCAAGCTGTCCCTGGACGACACCTTCCTGCGACGCCGCCGTGACGGCAGCGCCGACGAAATGAGCGTGCGCTGGGTGTACGTGCACATGATCGAGGAGTACGCCCGGCACAACGGTCACGCCGACCTGATCCGGGAACGCATCGACGGCGTCACCGGCGATTGATCAGCGCTCAGTAGTCCAGGGCCGCCCGCAGGTAACGCAGGTCGGCGTGGCCGCCCCAGCGGTGCGCCGACAGCCCGGCGGAGCGGGCACCCCGCACGGCCCAGTCCTCGTCGTCGACGAAGAGGACCCGGGCCGGCGGGGTGGCCAGGGCCACGCAGGCGGCCTTGAAGTATTCCGGGGCGGGCTTGTGCACGCCGATCACCGAGGAGTTGACCACCACGTCCAGCTCGCCGACCAGGCCGAGCGCGGCCAGGTCGGCGTCGAGCAGGTCGGTGGCGTTGGTGCCCAGCCCGACCCGGATGCCCGCCGCACGGACCTCCCGGACGAACGCCAGCACCTCCTGGTCGACCTCTCCCCGGTAGCTCTGCCACTGCTCCACCGCGGCGCGGGCCCGTTCCGGGCTGCCCACCGATTCGGTCAGGGCGTCCGCCACGCTGTTCATCCACTCGGCGTGGTTGACCTGGCCGGTGAGCACCGGCTGGAGCCGCCCCCACTGCATGGCGATCTCGCCGAGCACCCCCTCGGAGAGGCCGTACTCCCGCTCGACAACGGCGGCCACCGCCGGGTCCCACCGGCGCAGTACGCCGTCGAAGTCCAGCAGGAGCGCCGTCGCGCGTTCCCGAGCCACTACCCGTTCTCCTCGCCGCGGCCGTGCCGCTGGTCGTCCTCGTCGGCCCGGTTGAGCCGTTGGCTGATCACCTGAGTGACCCCGCTGCGCATGGTCACGCCGTAGAGCGCGTCGGCGATCTCCATCGTCCGCTTCTGGTGCGTGATGACGATCAGCTGGCTCTTCTCCCGCAACTGTGCCAGCAGCAGGATCAGCCGGCCCAGGTTGACGTCGTCGAGCGCCGCCTCCACCTCGTCCATGATGTAGAACGGGCTGGGCCGGGCGCGGAAGATCGCCACCAGCATGGCCACCGCGGTCAGCGACCGTTCGCCGCCGGAGAGCAGCGACAGCCGTTTGATCTTCTTGCCCGGCGGGCGGGCCTCCACCTCGACGCCGGTGGTGAGCAGGTCGTCCGGCTCGGTGAGGATCAGCCGTCCCTCGCCGCCGGGGAAGAGCACGGTGAACACCTGCTCGAACTCCCGGGCGGTGTCCTCGAAGGCGCTGGCGAAGACCTCCAGGATCCGCTCGTCCACGTCCTTGACCACGGTGAGCAGGTCCCGGCGGGTGGCCTTGAGGTCCTCCAACTGCTCGGAGAGGAACTTGAAACGCTCCTCCAGGGCGGCGAACTCCTCCAGCGCGAGCGGGTTGACCTTGCCGAGCAGGGCGAGTTCGCGTTCCGCCTTCGCGGCCCGCTTCTCCTGCACCGGCCGCTCGTAGCGCACCGGCTCGGGCACCGGCAGACCGTCCCGCTCGGCCGCCGCGACGTCCACCTGGGTCGGCGGAACGGGCTGGGCGGGACCGTACTCGGCGACAAGCGTCTCCACGTCCAGCCCGAAGTCCTCGGCGGCCTTCGCCTCCAACTGTTCGATGCGCAGCCGCTGCTCGGCCCGGGCCACCTCGTCGCGGTGCACCTGGCTGGTCAGCCGCTCCAGCTCCGCGCCGAGCCGCTTGGCTGCCCCGCGTACCTCCTGGAGTTCCGCCTCCCGCGCGGCGCGCTCCAGGGCGACCGCGTCGCGGTGCTCCTCGGCCGTCGCGATCGAGGTGGTCAGCCGGGTCAACGCCTCCCGGGCGCCACCGGCGACGGACCGCGCGATGCCCGCACCCCGGGCG
>NZ_JAKKFF010000366.1 GCF_022229015.1 Micromonospora foliorum | reverse complement strand
GGCGGGCGAGCGCCCGCGCCGCCGCGTCGTCGCCGGCGCCGAGCGCGGCACCGACCAGGGACTGCGCGGCGATGGCGAGGGCGTCGAGCACCAGCGCGGTGAAGAACCAGAGTTGCAGGGCGATCTGGTGGGCGCCGACGGCGGCGGCGCCGAAGCGGGCGGCGACGGCGGTCGCGGACAGGAAGCTGGCCTGGAACGCCAGCCCACGGATCAGCAGGTCCCGGCTGAGCACCAGTTGCTGGCGGATCACGCGGGGTCGGGGCCGCAGCGACACCCGCTCACCGACCAGGGCCGCGGCGAAGAGCACCCCGCAGAGCGTCTGCGCGACGACGTTCGCCACCGCCGAGCCGACCAGACCCAGCCCGCCGGGGTAGACCAGCAGCGGGCACAGCAGCGCGGAGAGCAGGTTGGGGCCGAGCACGAAGAACAACGGGCGGCGAGTGTCCTGCACGCCGCGCAGCCAGCCGTTGCCGGCGGCGGCGAGCAGCAGGCCAGGAGCGCCGAGGGCCGCGATCCGCAGCCACTGCGCGGCGGCGTCGGCCACGTCGCCACCACCACCGGCGAGGGTACGCGCGAGCGCGCCGCCGCCGACCTGCATGCCGATCGCGATCAGCAGACCGACGCCGAACGCCAACCAGGACGACTGGACGCCCTCGGCGACCGCGGCTGCCCGGTCACCCGCGCCGAAGCGGCGGGCCGCACGCCCGGTGGTGCCGTAGGCGACCACGGTGCCCACCCAGGCGGTGAGCGTCATCACCGTGCCGCCGACGGCGAGCGCGGCGAGCGGCACCCGGCCGAGGTGACCGACCACGGCGGTGTCGACAAGCACGTAGAGCGGCTCGGCGGCCAGCACCACGAGGGCCGGCAGGGCGAGGCCGGCGATCCGCCGGGGCGAGGCGGGTCGGTGGGCGGCGGTCTGGCTCATCGCCGCCGATCCTGGCATGGCTGCGGTAAGGATCGCAATCCCGCCGACTACTTACCCGTCGGCGGGTGGCACGTGGCGTCCCCGCGGCCCCGCGCTGTGCCTACCGCCGGACGGGTCGGATCACTGCCGGGTGTCCATCGACGTCTGCAGCGCGCGGCGGGCCTGCTCGCGGGCGTCGTCGGTGGCGGTCTCGGGCTTGGGCTTGTTCGGCATGGTGGCGCTCCTCTTCCCAGGGCGCGAGTCGCCGACACGCGGCGACCCTCACGGGCGGTCGTGCTGAGCGCCCCACGGCGGTCCGGGATTACCGGAGCAGCCGACTGGGCAGCGTGAGCCCGGGTCGATCCGACCCTGGAGGGAGGCGGCACGGGGTGTGGCACCACCGCCCATGACCTGCACCGCCAGGCGGCACCGGCCTTCTCCCAAGTTATCGTTCAGGTCCACATACTGCTTACGGTTCCCGCCATTTGGACGGTCGGCAACCCGGCTCAGCGGGCCAGGAAGTGCCAGCCCAGCCACCACCAGAACCCGAACAGACCGATCCGGCCCACCGGCACCGAGCCCACCTCGTAGCGCATCACGTAGGCGCAGACCTCGCCCAGGGTGGGGATCCGAGACCCCTCCCGCCGGGCCATCCACTCGACCACCGCGAAGAGGACCAGCGAGGCCAGGAAGCCGCCGATCGCGAGCGCTCGCATCATCGCCGCACCAGCCCCCAGAACGCGGCCAACCAGGCGAACCAGACCGCCGACCGGGTCAGGTGATCCTCCAGGAGCGGGTCGGCCAACCGGGAGAAGGTGGGGAAGTCATCGCCGGCGGCCAGCACGAAGGTCGCGCCCTCGAAGACCCCGAAGACCACCACCGGCACCGCCCACCAGGCCGCCCCCGCGCCCAACCGGCGCGGCGCCGGCCGGCGGGGCACCCGGTTGCTCAGACCGAGCCAGATCAGCACCCCACCGGTGCCGAGCGTGAACAGATTCGCCTCGGTGGAGAAGGACGCGAACCGGCCGCCGACGAGCGACAGGCAGACGAGGACGGGAACGGAGACGGCGGGCCGGTCCCAGGCGCGGGGGGCCTCCACGGTGAGGTCGTGCGGCTGCTCCATCCCGCAATTCTTCCCGGTATCACGGAACGCGGGAAGACCAACACTCCCCGGAGCTGACCCTGATCTTCCGCGCCAGCCGATCGACAGCGGTCGAAGGACGACGTCAGCCGACCAGCGCCGCGTCCAGCTGACCGCGGATCGACTCGACCACCTGCTCGACGGTGCCCCGACCGGTGAACCCGGCCGCGAACGTGTGCCCGCCACCGCCGAGCGCGACCGCGACCCGACTGACGTCCACCGCGCCCTTGCTGCGCATCGACACCGCCCACTCGGCGGGCCTGGTCTGCTTCACCACGCAGCTCACATCCGCCTCGGCGGTGCAGCGCACCGAGTCGATCAGCGCCTCCAGCACGTACGGCCGCTGGTCGTGCCGGGCCAGGTCGTCCAGCGTGGCGAAGGTCCAGACCAGCCCCCGGCCCCCGGCGGCGGCCGGCTCCAGCCGGGCCCGGCCGAGCACCTCACCGAAGAGGCGGACCGCGCCGAAGGGGCGGGTGTCGAAGACCCGCCGGGAGATGTCACCGGGCGAGATGCCGGTCGCCAGCAACCGGGCGGCCATCTGATGCACCGCCGGGGTGGTCGCCTCGAACCGGAACGAGCCGGTATCCGTGGTCAGCGCCACGTAGAGGCACTCGGCGATGGCCGGATCCACCACCACCCCGAGCCGGGCCAGCAACTGTTCGGCCACCACCGAGGTGGCCGCCGCACCCGGGTCGACCAGGTTGACCGTGCCGAAACCGGGGTTGGAGGCGTGGTGGTCGAGCACCAGCGCCGCACCCGCCGACGACAGCCGCCCGGCCAACTCACCGAGGCGCGACTCGCTGGCCGCGTCGAAGCAGATCACCAGATCGGGCGCCGGGTCGGCGGCGTCCGCCGGGACCAGCAGGTCCAGCCCGGGCAGCCCCCGGAACGGCTCCGGCACCTCCGGCGGCCCGGGAAAGGTCGCCTGCACGTCGCGTACGCCGAACTGCCGCAGACCCAGACCGAAGCCGAGCATGCTGCCCAGCGCGTCGCCGTCCGGGTTGATGTGGCAGATCAGCAGCGTACGGGCGGTCGGCGGGAGAGCCCGCACCAACGCCTCGGCCGCGGCCCAGTCCGCCTCGGCGGGGCCGAGCCCGGCGGCCCCGGCGAGCGGGGCGCTGGCGGTGCTGGTCACCGCGTTTCCCCACCCCGCGGGGTCTCCTTGACGTCGGTGGCCTCGTCGGCCTCGTCCGTCTCGTCGTCCTCGTCATCCACCCGGTACGGCTGGGCCTCGCCGGCGTACTTCGCCTGGGCGGCGAGTCGCTGCACCTCGGCGTCGGCGTTGCGGGCGGCGGCGAGCAGGTCGTCGATGTGCTTGACCTGGTCCTGCACGTCGTCGAGGACGAACGTGAGGGTCGGCGAGTGGCGCAGCCCGAGGGCCTTGCCGACCGTGCTGCGCAGCAGCCCCTTGGCGCTCTCCAGGGCCGCCGCGGTGTCCGCCTGGGCCACCGAGTCACCGAGCACGGTGTAGAAGACCGTCGCGTCACGCAGGTCAGCGGTAATCCGGGCGTCGGTGATGGTGATCATCCCGAGCCGCGGGTCCTTGATCTGGCTCCGCACCACCGACGCGACCAGCTCACGCACCCGTTCCGCGTGCCGGCGTACCTTGGCCGGATCAGACATCTCGCCACCTCCACGGCGTCCTGCTTCCGGTCGAGCCGGCGGCCCGGAGGCCGCCGGCCGACCGGCCAACATCTCGAACATTACCTTCGGGGCCGCTCCGGTCGCCCGGCACCAGCCGGCACCGTGCTCAGTCGTCGTCCACGCCGTAGAGCCGGCGCCGGACCGACAGCAACTCGACTTCGGGGCGACCGGCCACCAGGCGCTCACAGGAGTCGAGCACCTCGCGGACGTGCGCCGTCTCGGCGGCCACCACGGCCACCGCGAGCTGCGCTCGACCATGCAGGTCGAGCGCACCCACCTCGGCGGCCGACACCTCGAAGCGGCGCAGCGCCGCCACGATCGGCCGTACATATGATCTCTTGGCTTTGAGCGACCTGGAGTCGCCCGGCAGCAGCAGGTCGAAGACCGCGGTTCCGGTGAACATCGCCCCGGACGATACCGCCAACCCGCCCCGCATGATCAAGGGGTTTACGCCAGTCGGCGTAAACCCCTTGATCAGCGTGTCACTGCCGGATCAGGCGCGAACCTTCTCCCGCATCTCGAAGGTCTCGATGACGTCGCCGACCTGGACGTTGTTGTAACCACCCAGGGTCAGACCGCACTCGAAGCCCTCGCGGACCTCGGTGGCGTCGTCCTTGAACCGCTTGAGCGAGGTGATCGTGAGGTTGTCCGCCACGACCGCCCCGTCCCGAAGCAGGCGAGCCTTCGCGTTGCGTCGGATGATGCCCGACCGGACGATGCAACCGGAGATGTTGCCGATCTTGGACGAGCGGAAGACGTCGCGGATCTCCGCGCTGCCCAGCTCGGCCTCCTCGTACTCCGGCTTGAGCAGGCCCTTGAGCGCTGCCTCGATCTCCTCGATGGCCTGGTAGATGACGGTGTAGTACCGGATCTCCACGCCCTCGCGGTCGGCCATCTCACGGACCTTGTTCGAGGCCCGCACGTTGAAGCCGATGATCGTGACCGGCTCGGACGACGCACTCGCGAGCATGACGTTGCTCTCGGTGATCGCGCCGACGCCCCGGTCGAGGACCTTGAGCTGGACCTCCTCGGGGATGTCGAGGTTGAACAGCGCGTCCTCCAGGGCCTCCACCGAACCGGAGACATCGCCCTTGAGGATGAGGTTGAGCGAGGTCTTCTCGCCCTCCTTGAGCTGCTCCATGAGCGTCTCGAGGGTGGCCCGACCACGGGAGTTGGCGAAGGACGCCGCCCGCCGCCGTGCCTGCCGCTGCTCGGCGATCTGCCGCACCGTGCGGTCGTCCGCCGCGGCCAGGAACGTGTCTCCCGCGCCGGGCGGCGCGGTCAGACCCAGCACCATGACCGGACGCGCCGGCCCAGCCTCGGTGAGCTGGTTGCCGTTCTCGTCGAGCATGGCCCGGACCCGGCCGTGCGCCCCACCGGCGACGATCGAGTCGCCCGCCCGCAGGGTGCCCTTCTGCACCAGCACCGTCGCCACCGCACCGCGGCCCTTGTCCAGGTGTGCCTCGATGGCCACACCCTGCGCCGGCCCGTCGATCGGAGCGGTCAGCTCCAGCGACGCGTCGGCGGTCAGCAGGACGGCCTCGAGCAGCTCCTCGATGCCGATGCCCGGCTTGGCTGCCACGTTGACGAACATGGTCTCGCCGCCGTACTCCTCGGCGACCAGGCCGTACTCGGTCAGCTGCTGGCGGACCTTGTCCGGGTTGGCGTCCGGCTTGTCGACCTTGTTGACCGCGACCACGATCGGCACGTCGGCCGCCTTGGCGTGGTTCAACGCCTCGATGGTCTGCGGCATCACGCCGTCGTCGGCCGCGACGACCAGGATCACGATGTCCGTGACCTGGGCACCACGAGCACGCATGGCGGTGAACGCCTCGTGACCCGGGGTGTCGATGAAGGTGACCGCCCGGTCCTCGCCCTCGTGCGGGACGTGGACCTGGTAGGCACCGATGTGCTGGGTGATGCCACCCGCCTCACCGGCCACGACGTTCGCCTTACGGATGGCGTCGAGCAGCTTGGTCTTACCGTGGTCGACGTGACCCATGACGGTCACCACCGGCGCACGGCTGACCAAACGCTCCTCGGCCACCTCCGCGTCGAGGTCGATGTTGAACTGCGCGAGCAGCTCGCGGTCCTCGTCCTCCGGGCTGACGATCTGGATGTCGAAGCCCAGGTGCTCACCCAGCAGGTGCAGGGTGTCGTCAGAACAGGACTGGGTCGCGGTCACCATCTCGCCCAGGTTGAACATCTCCTGGACCAGCGAACCCGGGTTGGCGTTGATCTTGTCCGCGAAGTCCGACAGCGAGGCGCCACGGGAGAGCCGGACGATCTGACCCTGACCCCGGGGAGCACCCGAGCTCATGGTCGGAGCCGACAGGTTGTCGAACTCCTGTCTGCGCTGCTTCTTGGACTTGCGACCGCGCGTCGGCCGACCACCCGGACGCCCGAAGGCACCCGCGGCGCCGCCGCCACGGCCACGACCGCCCGCACCCGGACGACCGCCACCACCGGCCGGACCACCCGGACGGAAACCGCCACCGGGAGCACCCGCACCGCCGCCGGGACCGCCACGGTAGCCACCGCCACCGCCGGCACCCGGCTGCTTCTCGCCGCCTGCCTGGGCGGGCTCCCAGTGGTCTTCGGCCTGTGGGTACGGGCCCGTCAGGACACGCTCGCCGCTCTGCGGGACCGGGCCGAGCGGCTGGAACGCGAGCAGGAGGCCCGCGCCGACCGGGTCCGCGCCGAGGAGCGGACCCGGATCGCCCGGGAGATGCACGACGTGGTGGCGCACCGGGTCTCGCTGATGGTGGTGCACGCCGGGGCGCTGGAGGTGACCGCCGTGGACCCGGCGACCGTCG
>NZ_JAKKFF010000365.1 GCF_022229015.1 Micromonospora foliorum | reverse complement strand
GAGGCCGTCGAGGCGGCGTGGCTGGCGTACGAGGCGGCCGAGGCTGGGGTGCGTCGGCTCGACGCGGCGGCCGCGATGCCGCTGCCGCACACCGCACGGACCCCCGCCGAGTACGCGGACCGCGAGCGCTACCTGCACCGGGCGGCCCTGGATGCGTACTGGCGTCGGGAACTGTCGGTGGAGCAGCTCAGTGACGTCTTCGCCCACCGCGACGGCTGGGACCCGCGACTGCACCCGGTCGAGCAGGAGCTGGTGCTCCAGCGGGCGATCCGGGACAATCTGGCGGCCCGGCACACCGCGGCCCGCGAGCGGGAGCAGGCAGCGTGGCGGGCGGCGGAGTTGGCGGTGGCCGCGGCTCGCAGTCTGCGTGAGGAGGCGCACGCCGCGACCGGGCGGCGGGTCGCCGAGTCGGCGTCGGTGCTGCCGCTGAGCGAGGTCGCCGGACCGTCGGCCGCACAGACCCGGGAGAACGTCGAACAGACCCGGGAGAACAAGGTGACCGCTCGCGGCCGGGCGACGGTGCCGGCGTTCTGAGCCGCGAGGGCTCGGGTGGGTTAGCGTGACGGCATGTCCCGACAGGCGTGGGTCCTCGTGGTGATCGCCGGCATCCTGGCGCTGGCCACACTGGTCGGTGCGGTGGTGCTGGCGGTGCGGGTGGTGCGTACACGGCGGTTGCTGACCGGGCTCGGCGCTGGCGGCAAGGTCGCCTTCTACGGGGCGCTGATCTACACGATCTTCCCGGTCGACGTGCTGCCGGACCCGATCTACCTGGATGACATGGGGGTTCTGGCCGCCGCGCTGATCTACCTGACCCGGCTGGTGCACCAACGTCGGGCGGCGGGTCGCCAACTGCCCGATCAGCCGGACGCCCCGCCGGATCGGGACCGGGTGCGCCGCCGCGTGCCATGATCGAGGTCGGTTCGGCGGACAGGGGACGGGCATGGCGGGCGATCATCGGTTGGACGTGCACGATGAGCGTGTTGTCGCATTCTGCGCAGAACGTCACCTCGCGACGCTGACCACCCTGCGGGCGGACGGCACCCCGCACGTCGTACCGGTGGGGGTGACTCTCGACCCGGCGGCCGGACTGGCCCGGGTCATCACCTCGGGCGCCTCCCGCAAGGCCCGTCAGGTGGCGGCGGCCGGCGCGGCGGGCGCGGCGGTGGCCGTGTGCCACGTGGATGGCCGCCGCTGGTTGACCATCGAGGGTCGCGCGGTACTGCGGTCGGATCGGGCCGCCGTGGCGGAGGCGGAGCGGCGGTACGCCGAGCGGTATCGGACACCGCGCCCGAATCCGGAGCGGGTGGTCATCGAGATCACCGTGACCAGGCTGCTGGGAAGCCTCTGAGCTGACCGCGTGTCCCCGATGACCGGTTAGGCCACGCAGGGGCGCTCCCCGGTGCCCGCGGCCGGCGGAATTCTCGGCGGAGCAGAGCGGTTACGCCCTCGGTACGCCCAGGGCCGAGACCACCGATGGTCGGCCCCCGTGTTGCGCCGAGCGCCATTCCCGGTGCTGCCGTCCTCCGCTGGCCGGAGGCGCCAACCCCCGAACGGAGACTCGACCATGAACCCGATCGTCCAGAAGAGCGGTCTGTCCGTCGTCGGCCTGCTGGTCGCCGGCGGTTGCGCCCTCGGCCCGGCGGTCGCCGCGCAGGCCGCCCCGGTGCAGGCCGCGCCGACCTCGTCGAGCCAGAACGACCGGCACGCCGAACGGATCCTCGGCGTCGACTACCAGGCCCAGCCGAACTTCTACTACTGCGGCCCGGCCGCGACCCGGATCGCGTTGTCCGCCCAGGGCAAGGCGCTCTCCCAGGACGAGGTGGCCCAACTCCTCGGCACCACCGAGGCGGGCACCCCCTCGGCCCTGGACACCACCCGCGTGCTGAACCAACTGACCGGCGGCAAGTACCGGACCACCGAGATCCGTGATTCGGTCGCCCGCCCCGACCAGGTCGAGCAGCTGCGCCGTGACGTCCTGGCCGCCGTGGACGCCGGTCGCCCGGTGGTGGCCAACATCAAGGGCACGACCGTGGACACCGACGGCAACCCGCACTCGTACGAGGGCGGTCACTACCTGACCCTCGTCGGCTACCGCGACGGCGGTGACACGATCCGAGTCGCCGACCCTGCCGACCCGGCGTTGGGCGAGTACTGGATGAGCCTGCCGAAGGTCGCCAACTGGATCGCCGAGCGCGGCTACTCCTCCTGATCCTGACGGTTCACCGGGCCGGCCTCTCCCGTGCGGGGAGGCCGGCCCGACCCTCGTTACGGGCCCGGGCGGCGAGGTGGGCGCGCCGACGGGCCCGGGCGGCCCGCGTCGGTCCGGCCCGGTGCAGTTGTCGCCGGACCGGCGGGTGGATCTCCGCCTCGCCGGCACCGGCCGCCCGGCGCACGATCCGGTTGGCCTCCTCGGGTTCACAGCCGGCTGCCCGAAGCAGGTCGCTGGCCGCGGTCCGCAGGCCGGTCACCAGGGACTCACCGAACGACCGGACCCCGCTCGCGGCGGCCCGCCCGGCCAGACGCGCACACTCCTCAACCAACCGGCGGGTGCGCCGAGGGTCCTCACCGACCTTGCACTCCGCCCGCATCTCGGCCACCGCCTGGCCCAACCGCGCCATCGCCTCCGGCAGCTCCGACGGGATCGGCTCGTCGTACTGCAGCGCGGTCGACGACCAGCGGGCCATGGCCCGGCTGTCCAGCAGTAACCGCTCCAGGTGATCGGCGCTGCGGGCGTACCTGTGGTATTGCTGCCGACGGTGCCAGCGCACCGGAGCGATCGTCACCACCTCCTCCGCGCCGCTCAGCGCATCGTGCAACCGACCCAGATCGCCCTCGGTGCCCCGGAGCCGCTCCAGGACTTTCAGGGTCCGGTCGCCGTCACGCTCCCGCAACGCCCCCGCCAGTTCGGCGAGCTGCTCGCAGAGGATCGTGAAGATCGGAGCCGCGGCCCGGTCCAGCACTCGCAGCGGGTTGATCGGCAGCAACAGCGCGACCACCACCAGGCCGACCGCCCCGCCGACGAGCGCGTCGAAGATCCGAGGTAACTCCAGGCCACGTTCCATCGGGGCCAGCGTGGCGATCAGCACGGCGGTACCGCCGGCCTGACCGACCAGCGCGCCGCCCCTTCCGGCCACCAGCAACGCGGCGGCGATGGCCAGCGCGACCACCGCGCCGGTCTGCCACGGGCCCGAGCCGAGCAGGAAGCGCAACGTGTCGCCGATGATGATGCCCAGGGCCACGCCGGCCAACAGCTCGAAGGTACGCCGAGCCCGCTGCCCGATGGCGGTGGCGATCGTACCGACGGCGGCGGCGGGAGCGAAGACGTGCGCTCCGGGGCCGAGCAGGTTCTGGGCGAGCAGGGCGGCGATCGCCGCGGCCAACCCGGCCTGGATGGAGATCACCAGGGTGACCTCCCACTGCCGGGCCCGGATCCGGCCGGCCTGCCCACCACGGTGCCGCACCCGCCGAACGGTCCGCTCGGCGGTCTCGTCGAGCCGCGACTGATCGCGGTCGGCGGCTGGGCGGTCGTCGGCCATGGCGGCGGTTACCCCGGCGACGGCAGGGCAATCGTGGCAGGCTCCGCACCACCGCCACCGCAGGCACCACCAACCGCGTCGAACACATCGTCAACCGTAGGTTCGCGCAGCCCCGTGGGGGTACCAGAGCCGCACACCTCCCACCGATCCGCAACCGGTAAGGGGCCGTGACATGACCAATCCACCGACCATCGACGATCACGATGCCGTCGACATCCTGGTCTCCGATCATCGTGAGATCGAGACAGTCCTCGCCGAGTTGGCGACCCGGCGGGGCACCCCCGAGCACCGCCGACGCCTCGCCGACGTGGTGATCGCCGAACTCGTCCGTCACTCGGTGGCCGAGGAGGCGTACGTGTATCCGGTCGCCCGCAAGGTGCTGCCCGACGGCGACGAGATCGCCGACCGCGAGATCGCCGAGCACGCCGACGCCGAACGGACCATGAAGGAGCTGGAGACCGCCGACCCGTCCGACCCCCGCTTCGACGAGCTGCTCGCTCAGCTGACCAGCACCGTCCGACACCACGTGGCCGAGCAGGAGAAGGAGCTCTTTCCCCGGCTGCGCGCGGCGACGGCCCGGGAGGAGCTGGTCGAGATCGCCGCGAGGGTGACGGCGATCAAGGAGACCGGGCCGACCCGGCCACATCCGGGGAGCCCGGAGCACCCACTGGCGAACAAGCTGCTCGCCCCCGGCATCGGTCTGGTCGACCGGCTGCGCGACGCGTTGAGCGGCCGGCCCACCTCGACGGACGAGCTACGCGACAAGCAGCGACACTGACCGGCGCACCATCCGGACCGGGCACTCCCGGGTCGCCGACGGATCGGCGGCCCGGGAGGCGCAAGGCTGGTCAGCGAACCTGGTCGCCCTCACCGGTGCGCGCCTGGGCCTGGTCCACGCCCTTGTCGATCTGATCGTCGTACTTGCCACCGGTGCGCTTGTCGGCCATGTCGCCGGCCTTCTCCGCACCCTGGTCGACCTGCTTGTCATGCTTGTCCGCGAAGTCCTTGGCCTTGTCCATGAAGTCACCCACGGCGTTCCTCCTCAGTCCGGTCCGTCCTCTTCGCGTTCCCCCGGCCCGAGCGGGCAAACGCCGTCGTTCCGGACGCGATTCGCGAACACCCACCCGCGTCGCACCGACCCGCGTACGATCCGCGCGGGCAACGGCCAGCGATTCGGGTGTCGGGGCACGACCGACCGGGTACCGACCTCGTCGACATCGAGGAGGACCGACATGGCCGCAGAGGAACCCGGACCGACAGTCGCCCCCGGGCCGCGCCAGACCTGGGCGGCGCTGCCCTGGCTGGTCCGTACCGCGGTGTTGTGGAGCGCCTGCCTGGTGGTGATCGCCGCGGGGCTCTACCTGCTCGGCCGGATCGCCGTCCTGCTGGCGCCACTGGCCATCGCGCTGGCCGCCACCATCTTCCTCACCGCGCTGCTCGACCCGGTCCTGCTTCTGCTGCGCCGGTTGCGCCTGCCGGCGGCGCTGGCCGCGCTCTGCACCGTACTGCTGCTGCTCGGCATCCTGGTCGGCGTCGGCGCCCTGGTGTGGAACCTGACCGCCAGCCAGTTCGACCAGCTCAGCCAGGAGCTGACGCAGGGGGTCGAACGCACTCGGGACTTCGTGACGTCCACGCTGCCGGTCACCGAGGCACAGCTGGACCGGCTGGTCGACCAGGCCCGGGACGGGCTCGGTGGTAGCTCCCCGGACCCGGTGGCCGGCGCCCGGACCGTCACCGAGGTGTTCGGCTCCGCCCTGCTGGCTCTGGTGCTGCTCTTCTTCCTGCTCAAGGATGGCCGGTCGATGTGGCACTGGGTGCTGTCGCGGATGTCCGGCCCGAACCAGCCCGTGCTGGCCGAGGCCGGCCGGGCCGGTTGGCAGACGTTGGGCGCGTACAGCCGGGGCACGATGTTCATCGCCGCGATCGACGCGCTGGGCATCGGCCTGGCTCTCGTGGTGCTGCGGGTGCCACTCGCCCTGCCGCTGGCGTTGATCACGTTCCTCGGCGGGTTCGTGCCGATCATCGGGGCGACGGTGGCCGGCGCGGTGGCGGTGCTGGTGGCGCTGGCCGCGAACGGTCCCACCACCGCGCTGCTCACCCTCGCGGCGGTGATTGCCGTCCAGCAGATCGAGGGCAACCTGCTGGAGCCGCTGGTCATGAAGCGGCAGGTCCGACTGCATCCGGCGGTGATCCTGGTGGCGGTCACCGCGGGCACGCTGATCGCGGGGATCGCCGGCGCCTTCGTCAGCGTCCCGATCACCGCCGTCCTCTGGCGCGTCATCGACACCGTCCAGCAGCGCCGCGCGTCCTCGGCCCTGCTACCCGCGGACTGATCATCGGCTGAGGTGCGTGGTGAACCAGGTGCCGGCCTGGTCGGCGACCTGTTCGAGGGTGCCGGGCTCCTCGAAGAGATGGGTGGCCCCGGGGATCACCCGCAGCTCGCCGACCTCCCCCAACTCGGCCAGCGCCCGCTCGTTGAGCGTGATCACCTCTTCGTCGAGCCCGCCCACCAGGAGCAACGTGGGGGTACGCACCTGGGCCAGCGCGTTCCCGGCCAGGTCCGGCCGACCACCCCGGCTGACCACGGCAGCCACCCGATCGGCGCGGGACGCCGCCGCGACCAGGGCAGCGGCAGCGCCGGTGCTGGCCCCGAACAGGCCGATCGGCACGTCACCGGCAGGACGCTCGGCGCTCAGCCAGTCGACGATTCCGGCCAGCCGGCTGGCCAGCAGCCCGATGTCGAAGCGCAGTTCGGCGGTTCGTGCGTCCACCTCGTCCTCGGCCGGGGTGAGCAGGTCCGCCAGCACCGTGGCGAGCCCACGGTCGTTGAGCGTGCGGGCCACCGCCACGTTGCGCGGGCTGTGCCGGGAACTGCCGCTGCCGTGCGCGAACAGCACCACGCCGACCGGCTGGGCGGGCAGCGTCAGGTCGGCGGGGAGCTGCGCTTCCCCGATCGGAACAGTCACGCTGCGCTGCTCGTCCATTGCCCCACCTCCGCATGCTCGCCGATGGCCCGGGTACCCCGCCCGCCGCCCGGCACGCCCGCCGCGGCGGCGTCATCCCGGGCCCGTGGGCACGCCGCCGGGCCGCGTTTGCCCGATATCGCGTCGGGTACGCGACGAGCGACCGCAGACCGTGTCGGCGCAACCGCGCCCCGACGGATCGCGAGGATCGCCATGGCCAAGCAGCAGATTTCCCGGCAGCAGCAGCTGACCGAGCAGACCCAGCGCGAACAGGACGCCGAGCGCAACCAGGACGTCGGGGACCAGGATTTCGGGGACCAGGCCGCCTCGGCCCGACTGCCCGACGATCCGAAGGCGGCGGCGCCCCGGGACGCGATCGGGCGTCCGTCGACCGGCGAGCCGGTCTGACTGACAGGCACCGGCGAGCCGCTCTGACCCACGGGCGGGGCGGGAACACTCCCGCCCCGCCCGTCACTGCTCGCGTTCGGGCAGCCGTAGCAGCGGAGACCGGCCCGGTGGCTGCTCGGGCGGCGGGCCGGACGGCTCGGCCGGCGGCACCGGCACCGTCACCGGCTCGTCGCAGGTCACCCGCAGCACCTGGCCGTGGTGGCGAAGCTCCACCACGTCGTCCGGGCCGCCGTGGCGCAGCGAGTACGTCGTCTGGTGCGGCCGGACATCCACCCGCAGCGCCAACCCCCGCCACTGGAGCGAGAACTCCAACCGGCTGAGTCGGCTGGAGAGCCGGGGGGCGAAGGACAGCTCGCCGTCGTGGTCCCGTAGACCGCCGAGCCCGCTGACCAGGGCGAGCCACGCACCGGCCAACGACGCCATGTGTACGCCGTCGCGGGTGTTGTCGTTGAGGTCGTGCAGGTCCATCAGCGCGGCCTCACGCAGGTAGGTGTGCGCGAGTTCGGGGTGGCCCACCTCGGCGGCGAGCACCGACTGGGTGCAGGCCGACAACGACGAGTCGCGTACGGTGCGGCGCTCGTAGTAGAGGAAGTTGCGGACCTTCTCCTCGGGGGTGAAGGCGTCCCCCCGCCAGTGCATGGCGAGGACCAGGTCGGCCTGCTTCACCACCTGCTTGCGGTACAGCTCGAAGTACGGGTAGTGCAGCAGCAACGGATATTTCTCCGCCGGGGTGTGCGTGAAGTCCCATTCCTGGAGTCGTGTGAAGCCCTCCACCTGCTGGTGGACGTCGAGCTCCTCGTCGTACGGGACGTGCATGGAGGTGGCGGCGTCCCGCCAGCTCGCGGCCTCCTCGTCGGTGACCCCGAGGTGGAACGCCTCGTCCCGGTAGCGCATGACCACGTCCGCGGCCGCGAGCAGGTTCCGCTGCGCCATCAGGTTGGTGTAGATGTTGTCGTTCTTCACGGCCGTGTACTCGTCCGGGCCGGTGACGCCGTCGATGTGGAACTCCCCGTGCCGGTCGTGGTGGCCGATCGAGCGCCACAGCCGGGCGGTCTCCACCAGCAGCTCCAGCCCGATCTCCCGCTCAAACTGGGTGTCCCCGGTGACCATCACGTAGCGGCGCACGGCGTCGGCGATGTCGGCGGCGATGTGGAAGGCCGCCGTGCCGGCCGGCCAGTATCCGGACGACTCGGGGCCCTCGATGGTCCGCCAGGGAAAGGCGGCACCCCGGAGGTTGAGCGTCTCGGCGCGTTCCCGCGCCGAGTCCAGCGTGCTGTGCCGCCACTGCAACGCGCTGCGCACCGCGCTCGGCTCGGTGTACGTGAGCACCGGCAGGACGAACATCTCGGTGTCCCAGAAGGCGTGTCCGTCGTAACCGGGGCCGGTCAGCCCCTTGGCCGAGATCGGCCGCTGTTCGGCCCGCGCGCCGGCCTGCAACACGTGGAAGAGACCGAACCGGACCGCCTGCTGCACCTCCGGGTCGCCCTCCACCAACACGTCGGAGGCGTCCCAGAACGCGTCGAGGTAGTTGCGTTGCTCCCGGTGGAGCCCGTCCCATCCGTCGAGCCGGGCGCCGGCCAGTGCCGCGCCGACCTGGTCGCGCAGCGCCGGCAGGGACCGGCGGCTCGACCAGCTGTACGTCAGATACTTGATCACCCGCAGCTTCTCGCCGGGCTTGAGCACGCAGGCGATGGTGGTGCGCACCCAGTCCTGGTAGCCCTCGGACTCGATGGTGGTGTGGTCCGGGCCGTGCACCTCGTGCTCCATGGCGGCGGCGACCCGCAGCCCGGAGACCTTGGTGCGGTGGATCAGCTGCCCGCCGTCGGGGGTGGTCAGTTCCTCCTCGGCCTGTAGCGGCGACTCCAGCACCGCCGCGACCCGGGGGTCCTTGCTCTGCGCGGGCAGCGACTCGTTGGCCACCAACTCGGACTGCACGATCAGCCGCAGCGGGCCGTCGACGGCCTCCACCTCGTAGCTGATGGCGGCCACGGACCGCTGGGTGAACGAGACGAGACGGGTGCTGCGGACCTTGACCTCCCGGCCGGCGGGCGAGCGCCAGTGCAGCTCCCGGTGCAGGGTGCCGGCCCGCAGGTCGAGGATCCGCTCGTGCGCGAACAGTTCTCCGTACCGCACGTCGAGCGGTTCGTCGTCGACCAGCAGCCGGAGCAGTTTGCCGTTGGTGACGTTGACGATGGTCTGCCCGGACTCGGGGAAACCGTAGCCCGCCTCCGCGTACGGCAACGGACGCAACTCGTAGAACGAGTTGAGGTAGGTGCCGGGCAGGCCGTGCGGCTCGCCCTCGTCGAGGTTGCCCCGCAGGCCGACGTGCCCGTTGGAGAGCGCGAAGACCGACTCGGACTGGGCCAGCACGTCCATGTCCAGCCGGGTTTCGCGGATGTGCCACGGCTCGACCGGATAGGCGCGCTCGCGAATCATCCGGAGCCTCGTTCGGCGGCGAGCGGGTCGGTCGTGGTGCGGGTCGGTGTCGGCGGGTCGGCGCTGTCGAGCAGGTCGGCCAGGTCCGTCACCACGATGTCGGCCCCGTGGGCGAGCAACTCGTCGGCCTGCCCGACCCGGTCGACGCCGACCACGTAGCCGAAGCCACCGGCGCGACCGGCGGCCACCCCGGAGAGCGCGTCCTCGAAGACGGCGGCCCGCGTCGGGTCGACGCCGAGCATCCTGGCCCCGGCGAGGAAGGTGTCGGGGTGTGGTTTGCCGCGCAGCCCCTGCGCACGGGCGACCAGCCCGTCCACCCGGGCCTCCAGCAGCGGCTCGAATCCGGCGGCGGCGACCACCTCACCCCCGTTCGCGCTGGCGGTGACCACGGCTCGGCGGAGCCCGGCGGCGGTCGCCGCCTTCAGGTACCGCACCGAGCCCGGGTAGACCTCGACGCCGGCGGTACGCAGACGGTGCAGCAGCAGGACGTTCTTGCGGTTGCCCAGGCCGTTGACGGTCTCGGCCTCCGGCGGGTCGTCCGGGCTGCCCTCGGGTAGCACGATGCCGCGCGACGCGAGGAACGTCCGGACGCCGTCGGCCCGGGGCCGGCCGTCGACGTAGCGGTTGTAGTCCGGACCCGGATCGAACGGTTGGAACGGTTCGCCGGAGACGGTGGCGCGCTGGCGGAGGAACTCGTCGAACGTCTGCGTCCAGGCGGCGTTGTGTACGCGGGCGGTCTGCGTCAGCACACCGTCCAGATCGAAGAGACAGGCGGTCACGTGAGCAGGTAGGCCCAGCACGGTACGAATCTATCCACCCTGCTGGGCCCGCAAACCCGTTTCGGCCGCCCTGGGGCGGTTCAGTTCGGTCGCAGCGTCCAGATCACGGTCATTTCCGCGGTCGGCTTGCCGGCCTCGGTGGCGATCTGGACCGCGACCGGGAACTCCGGGCGCCGACCGGCCGCCAGCTCCTCGATCACGTCGACCGCCGGCCGGCCGAGTCGCGCGGTGGCCAGCACCGGACCCATGGCGAGTTTCCGGTAGGCGATCTCGGCCCGGACGGCCAACGGCACGGCCCGGTCGAGCTGCTGCCCGAAGGCGGCCAGCACGACCGCGCCGGAGGCCGTCTCGCCGAGGGTGAACATGGCGCCGGCGTGCGGCCCGCCGATGTGGTTGTGGGTGGCCGGCGAGTCGGGCAGCCGGACGACTGCCCGCACGCCGCCCTCCGCCTCGGGCGCCACCTCGACGAACTCGATACCGAGCGTACGAGCGAACGGCACCGCTTCCAGCATGCCGGCCGCCACCTGGCGGGAGTCGATAGTCATGACCTGACGTTACTCACCGGTAACCAGGCCGGCAACCAGCGGCTCTCGCCCACCGGGCCGGCTCAGAGGTTGGCGATGGTGCGCAGGATCTCCGCGTAGAAGTTGCCGTCGATGCTGCGGAAGAAGGCGAAGTCCTGGCCCGGGTCGCCGAAGAACGGCCGCAGCGTCCAGGCCAGTTGGGTGCCGACGAAACCGAAGAGCAGGATCCAGATGTAGAGCAGCGTCATGCTGGCCGGCCGCTGCGTCGGCTCGCCGCGTCGGACCGGCTGGTTGTTCCAAGGGCGCTGCGCCACGTAGCCGGGCGGCAGCATGCCCGGCGGGAACGAGGCACCGGCCGGCTGCCCGGCCCACTGCGTCGGCACCTGGGCGGGGGCTGGCGCGGTGGCCACGGCACCGTTCGGAGTCGGCTCGGCCACCGCGGCTCCGGCCGGCACGGCGACCGGTTCGGCGCTCT
>NZ_JAKKFF010000364.1 GCF_022229015.1 Micromonospora foliorum | reverse complement strand
GTGCCCGGGTTTCACCCGTTTGCCCTTCCGCCGCGCACCACCGCCGGTGCCCGCCGGGCCGCCCGCGCCGCCGCGTCACCCCGCCGGATGTGCTCCACCACGCCGAGCAGCCGGGGCATGGGCAGCTTCGGGGCGGCCAGCGGATCGATCGTCCGAGTGGTCACCGACACCCGGGGCGGGGCCCGCCGGATTCGTGGCCGGGCCAGCACCGTGCTGCCGGTGCCGTCCTCCTGCACCGGGGCGTACCCGGCGTCGCGAAGCGCACCCAGCAGCCGACCGACCTGGTACTGCGTGCACAGCACCGTCGGGGCGAGCCGCCGCAGCGCCAACGACTCCAGCCGTCGGTCGGCCAACACCTCACTGATCAGCGTCTCGTCGTCGCTGCGCAGGTACGCCCCGGCCAGGCCGACCCGCAGCCCGCCGTGCTTACGCGCCACGTCGTCGATCAAGTAGGTGAGCCCCTGCGGCACCGGGGTACGCGACCGGCGTCGGAACACGTCGTGCAGGTCGTCGGCCGTGTAGCCCGAATCCAGTGCACGCCGCACGCTCGCCGTGGTGACCCGGTGCACGCTGGCCCCGCCGGCCGACTCCAGCTCGGTCATCGCCTCCAGCTCGACGGCGAGCGCCGGCTCGGGTGGGCCGGGCACCACCACGGTCAGGTCGGCCTGCACCAGGAAGTGGTCGACCGGTGCGGGCAGCAGGGCGTCCAGCGCCCGCGCGGCACTGGACGGGTCGCCACTCTCGACGTCCGCGTGCACGCCCAGCGGGTCGTCACCCCGCTCGTCGGTCGACGTCAGGTCACCCAGCAGCAGCCGACCGTACGAGGTGAGCGCCCCCAGCCCCGTCACGCCCAGCTGCGCGGCCTCGGCCAGCACCTCCCGGTGGGCGGCGTCCCGGCCCCGGCTGCGGCGCGGGGCCCGCCAGTCCAGCAGGTCCTGCACCTCCTCCGGGGTGGGCGCCGTCGCCGGTTCCAGATCGGCGAGCACCGCGAGCACCGCCCGCCGGGTGGCCGGCACGCTGGCCCGCTCGGCCTCGGCGGAGAGCGCGGTGATCGGCCGGTCCCGGTCGTCACGGCGGCCCACCAGCCCCACCTGCCGGGTCATGGTCAGCCACGCTCGGGCGAGCTGCTCCCAGCGTTGGGCCAGCGAGGCGGCCCGCCACACCTCGTACCCGCCGGTCGGCAGCACCTGCTGGTCCGCCCCGTACCGGCCGGTGGTCGCGCCGGGCATCTCCAGCTCACCGAGGAGCCCCGCCGCGTACGCGACCTCCAGCAGCAGCGCTGTGGTCGGTTCGTCCAGCCCGGCGGTACGCGCCAACCGGCGCAGATCCCGCACCCCGATGCCACCCGAACGCAGCACCGGCGCGGGCTCGTCGGCGAGCTGCTCCAGCAGCCCTTCGGTGTTCCGGACCACCTCCATGGTCTGCCCGGCCCCGGCCGAGTCGACCGCCTTCGGCTCACGCGGCGCGGCGGCCACCGGCGGTGGGCTGGTGCGCAGGGGCCCGAGTGGGCCGCTGTCGCGGCGCAGCAGCAGGCCGACCTCGCGGGGCAGCTCCACCGTCCCGCTGGCCGTGGACGAGCCGGTCGTCACCGGGACCAGCAGCCGGTTGTCGACGAGCCACCGCACCGGGGAGCCGGTCGGGGCGCCACCGTTGGTCGGGTCGGAGAGGACCGGGTCCTCCGCGCC
>NZ_JAKKFF010000363.1 GCF_022229015.1 Micromonospora foliorum | reverse complement strand
CCTCGGCGTAGCGGCGGTGCAGCCCGGAGCGCTCGGCCGGCAGCAGCTCGTGCGCCAGCACCTCGGCCACCAGGCGGTGCCGCAGCCGGTAACCCTCGTCGGCGCCGACCAGCAGCCGGTGCGCCACCGCGGCCCGGGCCGCGGCGATCAGCTCGTCCTCCGGCATCCGCAGCACCTCGGCCAGCAGCCAGTGCTGCACCGGCTCGACACCGGCGGCCACCGCGTGCACCACGGCGTGCGCGTGCTGCGGCAGCGCGTCGACCCGGTCGAGGAAGATCTCCCGCAGCGTCTCGGACAGGCCGTCGCGGCCGTCGCGCAGATCGCGGGCCAGCTCCTCGATGACGAACGGGTTGCCACCGCTGCGCTGCCACACCTGCTCGGCGGCGTCGGCGGTCAGCGTCCGGCCGACCACCGCGGCGGCGAGCGTCTCGGTGTCGGCCCGGCCCAGCGGCGCCAGGTCGAGCACCCGCACCGTGCGGAGCCGACGCAGCTCGGTGAGCACCCGGCGCAGCGGGTGCGCGCCCTGCAACGACTCGGCACGCACCGCGGCCAGCACCGACAGTTGGAGATCACCCAGGCCGGCGAGCAGGTAGAGCAGGAGCTGCCGGGTGCTGCGGTCGACCCACTGGAGGTCGTCCAGGATCAGCACCAGCGGGCGACCCTCGGCGATCAGGTGCAGGCCGCGGGAGACCCGCTCCAGCAACGCGCCCGCGCCGTCCGGGCCGGCGGTCTCGTCGGCGAACATCTGCAACAGCCCTCGCACCGCCGAGGAGGTGCGGGCGGGCGAGGTGGACACCTCGGTGTCGAACCGGCGCAGCGCCTGCAACAGCGGGTGCAGCGGGGAGGCGTCGCCGATGTCCAGGCAGCTGCCGGTGAGCACCACGGCACCCCGCTCCCGCAGGCGGTCACCGATCTCGCCCAACAGCCGGGTCTTTCCCACACCGCTCTCGCCGGTCAGGAAGACCGCCGCGGTCTGCCCGTGCGCGGCGTCACCGAGCAACGCGGACCGAACCGTCTGCACCAGCTCGGCCCGGCCCACGAGCGGTGCGGTGTCCACATCGCTGGCCATGTCACGCAGCCTAATCACAGGGCCCCGCACCGTTCTACGGCCGCCTACCGCTTGTGGTACTCCTCGCGTCGACTTTGCGACTAAAGGTTGCAGGTGGCCGACATACGTCGTTCTGCAGATCCCCCGTCGGCCCAGGAATGCCAATCTCCGGAGGTGATCAGGCAACAGCGGGGAGAAAGGCCGGTGCGACACCCATGACCACCAGCATCATCGTCGACACGCAACGGACCGTCACCCCGCTCTGGCCGGTACCCCAGGAGAGGCGCATCGTCACCGTCCTCTTCGCGGACATCGTCGGCTCCACGGCCCTGGTGGACCGGCTCGACCCGGAGGACGTCCGAGCGTTGCAGCGGGCCTACTTCGACACCGTCGCCGGTGTGCTGCACCGCTGGCAGGGGGTGGTGGAGAAGTACATCGGCGACGCCGTGATGGCGCTCTTCGGCGCTCGGCACTCCGACGGCTTCGACGCGTACCGGGCGGTGCGCGCCGGGCTGGAGATCCAGGCCGCGCTGGACCGGCGGCCCGTGGTCGGCGACACCAGGCTGCGCGTCCGGGTCGGGGTCGCCACCGGCGAGGTCGTGGTCGACCTGGGCGACGTCGTCACCGGCGGGCACGGCCTGGCCAGCGGCGCGGTGATCACCACCGCGGCCCGCCTGCAGGAGTACGCGGCACCGGGCGCCGTCGCGCTCTGCGCGGCCACCGCCCGCGCCACCGCCGGCCTGATCACCCAGCGCCAGCTGACGCCGGTTCCGGTCGCCGGCCGGGTGCCGCCGATGCCGGTCTGGCACGCCGTCGGGCCGGTACGCCCCGGCGCCGACCGGCACGACGGCCCGTTGATCGGTCGACGCCGCGAACTGGCCACCATCCGCGACCAGCTGGTCTCGGCCATCCGGGAGCGGACGCCGCGCTGGATCTCCCTGGTCGGCCCCACCGGCAGTGGCCGCAGCCGGCTGCTGCACGAGCTGACCCGTGGTGTGACCACGGTGGACGGACTGTCCGTCCGCTGGTGCGTGGCCGGCTGCCAGCCGTACCCGGATCAGGTGTTGGCGCCGGTCGCGCACCTGCTCCGCGTCGTCGCCGGGATCCGGCACAGCGACGGCCCCTCGGCTGTCCACGACCGGCTCGTCGCCGCCCTGACACCGCTGTACCCGCCGACCCGGGTGGCCACCGCGGTCCCGGCGCTCCAGCGGATGCTGACCACTCCGGACGGCTCGGCGGCCGCCCTCGCCGGCGCGGCGATCTGCCGGGAGGTCCTGCTGCGCCTGGCCGCCCACCGGCCGCTGATCGTGGCCGTCGACGACCTGGACCGGGCCGCGCCGGCGGTGAGCCGGTTCCTGCACGCGCTGTTCAGCGCGGCGACGGAGCGCGGGCTGCCGTTGGCCCTGCTCACCGTGCACCAGCCGCAGTGGGCCGACACCCGGCCCTGCCCGGCCCGCCGGGTGACGATCGGACCACTGGCCACCGTGCAGTCCGGGCGGCTGCTGCGCCACCTGCTCACCCGAGCCGGGCAGCCGGTGGCCCTGGTCGACCGGCTGCTGCCACTGGTGGGAGGCCGCCCCGGGCACGCGGCGGCGTACGTCACGTCGGTCGTGGAGGGTGCCGACCCGGCGGCGCTCCCGCTGCCCGAGGCGGTACGCCGGGCCGTCGGCGCGGAGCTGGACCACCTCGACGGTGAGCGACGGGCGGTGCTGATGGCCGCCGGCACCCTCGGCGGACTGATCTCCGGCGCGGCCGTGGACCGGGCACTCGGCTGGACACCCGGCCGGTCCGCACCCACACTGCGCGGGCTGGTCGCCGCCGG
>NZ_JAKKFF010000362.1 GCF_022229015.1 Micromonospora foliorum | reverse complement strand
CGTCGCCGGTCAGCTCGGCCACCGCCGCGGCGAGCGCGTCGCCGTCGTTCGGCGGCACCAGCAGCCCGGTCACGCCGTGGTCGACGAGGTCGACCGGGCCGCCGCTGGCCGGCGCCACGACCGGCACACCGGAGGCCAGCGCCTCCTGGATGGTCTGGCCGAAGGTCTCGTGCGGTCCGGTGTGCACGAACAGGTCCAGGCTGGCGTAGAGCCGGGCCAAGTCCTCGCCCTGCTGCACGCCCAGGAAGGTCACCCCGGGCAGCTCCCGGGCCAACTGGCGGCGGGTCGGGCCGTCGCCGGCCACCACCACCCGTACGCCGGGCAGTCGGGACGTCGCCGCCAGCAACTCCACCCGCTTCTCCGGGGCGAGCCGGCCGACGTAGCCGACCAGCAGCTCACCGCCGGGGGCCAGCCGGTCCCGCAGCGCCGCGCACCGCTTGGCCGGATCGAAGCGAACGGCGTCCACACCGCGCCGCCACAGCCAGATCCGCTGCACCCCGTTGGCGATCAGGTCGGCCGCGGCCCGGGTGGAGGGGGCGAGGGTGCGCTGCGCCGAATTGTGGATCTCGCGGATCCGCCGCCACGCCGCCGCCTCGCCCCAACTCACCCGGTACGCCCGGGCGTACGCCGCCACATCGGTCTGGTAGACGGCCACCGTGGGCAGCCCGTGCCGGCTGGCCAGCGTTGCCGCCCGGGCGCCCAGGACGAACGGACTGGCCAGGTGGACCACGTCCGGCTCGGCCGAGAGCAGCGCCCCGGTCAGTCGGGCGTTGGTCGGCACGCCCAGCCGGAAACCCTGGTAGCGGGGCAGCGGCACGCTGGGAATGCGCACCACCGGATACGGCAGCCGGTCGATGCCCTGCCGGCCACCGGGTGGGGCGGGCGCGATGACCACCGGCTCATGGCCCCGGTCGAGCAGGTGCTCCGCCGTCCGCACCACAGAGTGGGCGACGCCGTTCACATCCGGTGGGAACGACTCGGTCACGATGGCGATCCGCATGCCCACACCGTGCGGGTGCCACGGGTGCGACAGACGACCGTCCGCTGACCGGCCGGCGAACAGTACGGCACAACACCGCGGCCCGGACCCGCGAACCGGGACTCGGTGCGTCAGACGTCGTAGCTGGCGCCGGGCCGGACCACCTCGAGCGGCCCGGTGTACGCGGCGGCGGCCGACTCCAGCGTGTGCGCCTCGCTGCCCCAGGCGGGCACCAGGTGGGTGAGCAGCAGCCGGCCCACCGCGGCCTTGGTCGCCGCCTCACCGGCCTCCCGACCGGTCAGGTGCAGATCCGGCGGATTGTCCATGCCGTCGAGGTAACTGGCCTCGCAGAGGAACACGTCGGCGTTCTGGGCCAGCCGCAGCAACGCCTCGCAGGGGGCGGTGTCCGACGAGTAGCACAGCGAACGGCCCTCGTGCTCCAGCCGCACGCCGTACGTCTCGACGGGGTGGTTGACCCGGTCGACGGTGACCGTGAACGGGCCGATCGGGAAGGTGCCCGGCTGGAGCGCGTAGAACTGGTACACGTCCTCCACCGAACCGTCGTCGCCGTACGCGGCGCTGAGCCGGTCCGGCGCACCGGCGGGCGCGTACACCGGCAGCGCCGGGTAGGGGCCGTCCGGCGCGTACCGGCGCACCACCACGTACAGCACGGCGTCGAACATGTGGTCACAGTGCAGGTGGGTCAGCAGGATCGCGTCCGGGGCGTGCAACCCCGCGTACCGCTGGAGGCTGGACAGCGACCCGGAGCCGAAGTCGACCAGGAGCCGGAAGCCGTCGGCCTCGACGAGATAGGCCGAGCAGGGAGATTCGGGGCCAGGAAAACTGCCGGCGCTTCCCAGAACGGTCAGTCGCATCGAGTGGTCTCGCTGTCACTATCAGTAGCACCCATGCCGGCGATGGTCCCGGCCATGATCTCTACCGACGCGTACGCCACGCTGCGCAGCCTACGCTGGCGCACCCGGCGGCAAGAATCATCCAACGGAAGTTGTCACGAACGTGACACCCGCTCGCGGTACGCCGGGAAGCGAACGGGCCGTCGACGGATGTCGACGGCCCGTAGTCGGAAGACCAGATCGGTCAGGCCCAGAGCTGCCCGTCCAGGGCGTCCTCGGCATCGGCGAGCGTGCCGCCGTACGCGCCGGTGGACAGGTACTTCCACCCGCCGTCGCAGACCACGAAGGCCACATCGGCCCGCCGGCCGTCGCGAACCGCCTCGTGCGCCACCGCCAGCGCGGCATGCAGGATGGCACCGGTGGAGAACCCGGCGAAGATGCCCTCCACCTCCACCAGCTGGCGGGTGCGCAGCACGGCGTCCCGGGTGCCGACCGAGAAACGCCGGGAGAGCACCGAGGCGTCGTAGAGCTCCGGCACGTACCCCTCGTCGATGTTGCGCAGGCCGTAGACCAACTCGCCGTAGCGCGGCTCGGCCGCCACGATCTGAATGCCCTCGACCTTTTCCCGCAGGTAACGCCCGGTGCCCATCAGGGTGCCGGTGGTGCCCAGCCCGGCCACGAAGTGCGTGATGCTGGGCAGGTCGTGCAGCAGCTCCGGCCCGGTCGTCTCGTAGTGCGCCCGGGCGTTGGCCTCGTTGCCGTACTGGTAGAGCATCACCCAGTCGGGGTGCTCGGTGGCGATCTGCTTGGCCGTGGCGACCGCCTGGTTGGAACCACCCGCCGCCGGCGAGAAGATGATCTCGGCCCCGTACATCCGGAGCAGCTGGACCCGTTCGGTCGAGACGTTCTCCGGCATCACGCAGACCAGCCGGTAGCCGCGCAGCTTCGCCACCATCGCCAACGAGATGCCGGTGTTGCCACTCGTCGGTTCGAGGATGGTGTCACCCGTGCGGAGCCGGCCAGCCTCCTCCGCCGCGCGGACCATGAACAGCGCCGCGCGGTCCTTGATGCTGCCGGTGGGGTTGCGGTCCTCCAGCTTGGCCCAGAGCCGCACCGGAGGGGCCCCGTCGGGCACCGTCGGGGAGAGTCGGGGCAGGCCGACCAGCGGCGTACCCCCGCAGGCGTCGAGCAGGCTGTCGTACCGCGCCATGGCGGCCGACCTCAGCGAGCCGCGACGGCGTCGCGGGCCACCGCGGCGGCGCTGTGCGAGCTGGCCCCCGCTGCGGCGGCGCTGTGCGAGCTGATCGCCGCAGCGGCGGCGAAGCCGAACGCGCCGCCGGCCACGGCCGGCAGGATGGTGACGCTGTCGCCGTCGGAGAGCTTCGCGTCGAGCGCGCCGAGGAAGCGGACGTCCTCGTCGTTGACGTAGACGTTGACGAAGCGGTGCAGCGTGCCCGCGTCGGTGATCAGCCGGCCGCGCAGACCGCCGTGCCGGGAATCCAGGTCGGTGAGCAGATCGGCGAGCGTGTCGCCGGCGCCGTCGACGACCTTGGCGCCGCCGGTGTAGCTGCGCAGGATGGTGGGGATGCGAACCTCAATGGCCATGATGTCGAACTCCTCGATCGGGTGTGCCTACGGTGACGGGACGAGACGGCTGCGGCGCTGACAGGTCAGCGGCCGGAACACTCGTAATCGACCGTCGCCGGGCTCTGCCCGAACATGTAGGACTGGACGGCGTGCGGGTCGACACCGGCCTCCACGACACGGACCGGCTCCTCGGTGACCACGCCGTCGACGATCCGGAACGACCGGATCTCCTCCGAGTCGGGCTCACGGGTCGAGACCAGCAGGTAGTGGGCCCCCGGCTCACCGGCGAAGGAGACATCCGTCCGCGACGGGTACGCCTCGGTGGCGGTGTGCGAGTGGTAGATGACGACGGGCTCCTCGTCCCGGTCGTCCATCTCCCGCCACACGCGCAGGTGCTCCATCGAGTCGAACTCGTAGAAGGTCATCGACCGCGCGGCATTGTCCATCGGGATGTGCCGGGTCGGGGTGTCGCTGCCGACGGGACCGGCGACCACGCCGCACGCCTCGTCGGGGTGATCCCGGCGCGCGTGGGCGACGATCGCGTCGATGATCGACCGGTCGATGCTCAGCACGTGCACCAGCCTAACGCCTGCCGGTCACGGGCCGAAGTGGTGCCGGTCACCCCTAGTCGATCAAGGCGTTGAGCAGCGACTCCTGCAGGTACCCGAGATAGGCGTAGACCGAAAGCTGGAACACCCGGCTGGAACCCGGGTCCTCAGCGACCGCGTCGTCCAACTCCTCGCCCAGATCCGTGCCATCCTTGATCTCCAGGCGGACGCCCATCGCGAGCCGGGCGTCGTTCAGCGCCCGCAACCACGCCTCGGCGGCCTCGGCGTCCAGCCGCACCTCGCCGCCGGCGTCGTCCGGCAACGCGGCCAGGATCGCCCCCGCCTGATCGATCTTCGCGGTCTTCAGGTCGCCCTCGGTGTAGCGGCGGAACTCGGCGGTGCCCGGGGCGTCCTGTGGGTAGACCGCCGGAAAGAGCCGACCGACGACCGGGTCGGTGTGGTCGAAGCCGTCGGTGAGCAGGCCCACCACCTCGGTGGCGACCTTGCGCAGCACCCGCACCTCGTCGACGGCGAAGACGGCGACGTAGCGACCGGCCTGGCGATGGAACATGCTCATGATCTGTCCACCGTCGCCCACAGCCCGTACGCGTGCAGCTGCGACGCGTCGTGCTCCATCCGTTCCCGGGCACCGGTGGAGACCACGGCACGGCCCTTCTGGTGCACGTCCAGCATCAGCTGTTCGGCCCTCTCCCGGCTGTAGCCGAAAAGCTTCTGAAAGACCCAGGTCACGTACGTCATCAGATTGACCGGGTCGTCCCACACGATCGTCACCCACTGCCGGTCGGACGCCGGCACCTCGTCAGTGTCCGGCGTCTCGACCGGTACAACCTGCGGAGCTGCCATGCCCCCCATCGTGCCACCGGTTTCCCGGAACCGAGGAACCGGAACGCCGGCCCGGCGCGGATCACCCACCCCGGGCACCCCCGACCCGCCCCGGACGCCATCGGAGGTGGGGTCCGGCCCGGACCCGGACCCACCGGTGGGCGCGCCGTCAGGCGAGCAGAATGCCGTGATCGACTGCATCGGAGAGCACCACGCCCAGCGAGAGGCGGATCACCTCGAACCGTCGGGAGATCTCCCTGGACAACCCCAACTCGACCTCACGCACCGCCCGTTGGGACCAGGCCCGCGCCGCGCTGTGGTCGTCGTTGCCGGGCGTACGCCACTGCTGCCAGCACCCGCCGGAGAGCGCCACCGCGACCGGCGGGAGCACCTCGTCGCGGGACGCCGCCGGATAACTGGCGGCAGCGTCGATCGCCTCCGGGCCGGTCAACTCGGCCACGCCGGCCGTACTGGTGATCAGCAGCACCTTGTCCAGTTCGTGGCCGGGCCGGTGATCGGCCAGGCCGTACTGCACGGCGGCGGCGATCCGGCGTCGCACGCCTTCGGCCGGTGGCGCGCCGAGCACCCGGGACGCCACGTCGGTCACGATGCCGCGCACCGCCTGATCGCACTGCGCGGTGGCCAACAACGACAACGCCGCCATCTCCCGGTCGAGGAGATCCGGTAGGCCGGCACAGCCGACGCCGAACACGATCTCCTGAACGGCCCGCAGGTGGATGTTCGCCAACTCCAGGGCGAGGTGCTGGCGGATCCGCTGAGCACAGGAGCGGGCGTGCCGGTCCAGTCGTTCGGACCAGTCACCCGGGTCGGCGGCCACCGCGACGCGACCCTGCTGGCCCGGCAGGACCGGTGGGTCGACGCTGGCCCGCTGCAACCCCTCACGCGACGCCCAACCCACAAGCGCCCGCCGCAGGTCGGCGGCCGTGTCGGCGTCGTCCACCGGAAACCACCGCGCGCCGGCCAGCGCCGGCACCGCGGCCAGGAGCGCCGCCCGGTGTGCCTCCACCGTCACCGCGACCGCATCCACCTCGGTCTCCGCACCTCCGACCGGCGGGACGGACGCCCCCGCGCCCTCCGTAGTCGCCGTGCCGTCGGCCAGCGGCGCCCAACCCGCCGCGCCGGGAGTGACCGCGAAGACGACCTCCACCGAGGTCGGGGCGACCTCGGCGAGCAGGTTCAACTCGGCGGCGGTGAAGGCCTGGTCGGCGGCGATCACGAAGAGCAGCGCGCCGGCTCGGCCCGCCGCTTCGAGCAACACCCGGGTGCCGGACACGCCGAGGGTGGCGGTGTCCGGAACGTCGATCAGGGTGAAGTGCCGCAGCAGTGGCTCGGGCACGCTCAGCTCGACCCGCCGGGGCGGGCGGGCCAACGCCGGGCCGGCGGCGTCCCGGTCCGCGCCGTACGAGTGCGGCTGACGGTAACCGGGCACGAACGCCGCCCGGGTCGGCACCTTGGCGTTGCGCACCACCAACCAGCTGCCGGCCGGCACGGTGAGCATGACCGGGTCGAGCCCGAGCAGGGTGGCGAGCACGGCACGCCGCTCGGCGCCGGCCGGGCCGACGGCGACCACACCGAGCGGCTCGTCCGGGGCGGCGCCGGACACGCCGACCCGGGAGGGGAGCGGGCCGCAGGTGGGGAGGTCGGTGGGGCCGGTCATGTCGTCCGGCGAGTCGATCGAGGGGAGAGGGCCCTGCTTCATCAGGTGCCTCCCGTTGCAGGTGACCGGGGGTCCGGTCGCGAAAGTTCCGGTACGTCAACCCGGATGTTCGGAAGACTACGGGCGGGCTGGCGACCGGGCGGAACACCTCGAATACTCACCGGTAATTGTGCGATTACTCAACTTCGCAGGGTGACGGTGCGGGCGCGGACGGATTCCGGTCGATATGCTGCGCGAATGAGTCGATGGGAGTTCGTCGGCCGCACGGATGAGCTCAACCGCCTGCTGGAGGCGGTGACCGGTGAGGCCGGCCGCGGGCTCTTCTTCAGCGGCAGCGCTGGCATCGGCAAGAGTCGGTTGCTGCGCGAGGGCGTGGGCGCGTTGCCCACCGACCGGTTCGCGATCTGGTCCATCGCCGCCAGCGCCACCACCGCGGCGCTGCCGTTCGGTGGGCTGGTCCAGGTTCTCCCCGCCGAGCAGCCGCAGGGTCTCTCCCCCGCCGGCGTCCTGCGCTGGGCGCTCAACGTGCTGCAACAGCAGGCGGCCGGCCGACGGATCGTGCTCGCCATCGACGATGCCCACCTGCTTGATCCGCCCTCGGCCGCACTGGTGCACCTGGTCGCCCGCGCCGAGAACGCCACAGTGGTCGGCACCCTGCGCGACGGCGAGCAGATCCCGCTGCCGATCCGCGCACTCTGGACGGACGACCTGGTCGAGCACGTCGAGCTGACCCCGATGCGGCAGGCGGAGACCACCGACCTGCTGGCGGCGATCCTGGGCGGCCCGGTCGACGCCGGCTCCGCCGAGCGGCTCGGTCGGCTCTCGGCCGGCAACCCGCTGCTGCTGCGCGAGCTGGTGCACGCCGCCAACGGCAGCGCGGAGTTGAAGCGCACGTACGGGATCTGGAAGTGGACCGGGCGACTGGAGCTGGCGCCCAACCTGACCGACCTCATCGACACCCGGGTCGGCAAGCTCACCGACGGCGTCCGCGCGGTCGTCGAGCTGGTGGCGTTCGGCGAACCACTGGGCCTGCACCTGCTGAGGCAGGCCGCCGAGCAGTCGGACGTGGAGACCGCCGAGGAACGCGGGCTGATCACCGTGGTCCAGCACGACCGGCGCACCAACGTCCGGCTGGCCCACCCGCTCTACGGCGAGGTGATGCGCCGCCGCTGCCCGGTGAGCCGCACCCGCCGACTGCAGGCACACCTCGCCGAGCTGCTTGAGCAGGTCGGCAAACGCCGCCGCGACGACCTGTTGCGGGTGGCCGTCTGGCGACTCGACTCGGGCACCGCACAGGACCCGGCCCTGCTGCTGGACGCCGCGGTGCAGGCGTTCACCCGCTACGACGTGCCGCTGGCGACCCGCCTGGCGCGGGCCGCGCTGCACGCCGACGGCGGCTACGACGCGGCGGAGCTGCTGGCCACCATCCTGATGTTCGCCGACCGGCCCGAAGAGGCGATCGACGTCCTCGACGCGGTGACCCCCGAGCCCGGCGACGAGCGGCGGCTCTGCCGCTGGCTGACCGTACGCGGCATGGTCAGCTACTGGGGGCTGAGCCGGGAGTCCACGGTGGAGGAGATCGCGAGCCGGGTCGAGCAGCTCAGCGACTCCGCCGACCGGTCCCGGGTGCACGCGTTCGAGGCGATCATGCGCCTGCACCGACTGGACACGGCCACCGCGGTGCAGCTCAGCCGACGAGTACTGGACCGGCCGGCAGCCGGCGTCGCCGCCCGCGAACTGGCCCGTTCCACGATCGCGTACGTCCAGGCCGCGCAGGGCGAGCTGACCCGCAGCGGTACGGCGATCGCCCAGGTGCACTCCGCCGCGGCCAGTTGGCGCACCGACATGCCGTACCTCCAGTTGGCCCTGGAGCTGGCCCGGGGCACCCGGCTCATGCTCACCGGTGACCTGGCCGGGATCGACGCGATAGTGGCCGACGAGTTCGCCGACCTCGCCGGAGCCGGCGACTTCCGCCTCGGCACCGGCTACCTGGCCATCCTCCAGGCGTACGCGGCCCGGCTGCGCGGGCAGAGCGACGCGGCCATGCGGACCTCCCTGGGCGCCTGCGCGGTGCTGGCCACCAGTCGGGTCTACGCCGGTCTGGCCCAGGCCGAACGCGCCCAGTCGGCGGCGCTGCGCGGTGACGCCGCCCAGGCGGTCGCGGCGATGGCCGAAGCCGACCGCACCCACGCGCCGGGCATGGCGGTGCTCTACCCGTGGCTGGAGCAGGCTCGGGGCGCGTCGCTCGCCGCGTCGGGTGACCTGCCGGGCGCGGTCAAACACCTCGGCGACCTGGTGGACCGGCTGCGCTCGGACGGCTTCGCCGGGCACGAGGTGCACGTCCTGCACGACCTCGTCCGACTGGACCAGGCGGGCATGGCGGTCGGGCCCACCTGCTCCGACGGCGGCCGGCGCACCGTCGCGCAGCGCCTCGCCGAGCTCTCCGAGCGGGTCGACGGGGTGCTCCCGCCGCTGCTGGCCCGGCACGCCCGCGCCGCGGTGACCGACTCCCCCACCGATCTGCTCGCGGTCGCCGACGACTACGCCGCCCTGGAGCTGACCGTGTACGCCGCCGAGGCCACCTCCCAGGCCGTCCAGCGGTTGCGCCAACGGCACTCGGCTGCCGCCAACGACGCCCGGGAACGCCTCGCCGGGCTGCTCGGGCGCTGCGACCTGATCCGGACGCCGGCGCTGCAGGCCGGCGCGCCGGTGCTCACCGAACGGGAGTGGCAGGTGGCCCGCCTCGCCGCGCACGGCGCTTCGAGCCGGGCCATCGCCGAACGGCTTTACCTCTCGGCGCGCACAGTGGAGAACCACCTCCAGCGGATCTACGCCAAGCTCGGCGTCACCGGGCGGGCCGAACTGTGGGCGGCGTTACGCTCGATCCCGGGCCATGACGGCGGCGACGTGAGCTGAACCTTAGGCTGGGGCGGTGAGCATCCACCGCCCCGCGCTCCTGACCGACCACTACGAGCTGACCATGGTCAGCGCGGCACTGAAGGACGGCACCGCCGATCGTCGGTGTGTCTTCGAGGTGTTCAGCCGCCGGTTGCCGAGCGGCCGCCGGTACGGCGTGGTCGCCGGGACGGCCCGGCTGATCGAGCTGATCCGCGACTTCCGGTTCGACCCCACCGAGGTGGAGTTCCTGCGGCGGACCGGCGTGGTCGACGAGGCGGCGGCGGCGTGGCTCACCGACTACCGCTTCACCGGCGACGTCGACGGGTACGCCGAGGGTGAGCTGTTCTTCCCCGGTTCCCCGATCCTCACCGTCTCCGGCGGCTTCGCCGAATGTGTGGTGCTGGAGACGCTGGTGCTGTCCGTGCTCAACCACGACAGCGCGGTGGCCGCGGCGGCGGCCCGAATGGTGACCGCGGCGCGGGGGCGGGCACTGATCGAGATGGGGTCGCGGCGGGCGCACGAGGAGGCGGCGGTGGCTGCGGCGCGGGCCGCGTACCTGGCCGGGTTCCGGTTCACGTCCAACCTCGCCGCCGGTGCGCGCTACGGCATCCCGACGGCGGGCACGGCGGCGCACGCGTTCACCCTGCTGCACGACGACGAGCGGGCGGCGTTCGCCTCGCAGGTCGCCACGCTGGGCAAGGACACCACGCTGCTTGTCGACACGTACGACATCAGCCAGGGCATCCGCAACGCGATCGCGGTGGCCGGGCCGGAGCTGCGGGCGGTACGGATCGACTCCGGCGACCTCGCGGTGATCGCTCAGCAGTCCCGGGAGCTGCTCGACTCGCTGGGCGCCACCGAGACCAAGATCATCGTTTCCGGTGACCTGGACGAGTACGCGATCGCGGCGCTGGCCGCCGAACCGGTGGACATGTACGGCGCCGGCACGGCCGTGGTCACCGGCTCCGGGGCACCGACCGCCGGCTTGGTCTACAAGCTGGTCGAGGTCGAGGGACGGCCGGTGGTGAAGCGCTCCGAGCACAAGGCGACCATCGGCGGCCGGAAGGTCGCGGTCCGCCGGCACAAGCCGACCGGCACCGCCACCGAGGAGGTCATCGTCCCGCAGGGCGTCCCGGACCGGCAGCCCAACGACCGCCTGCTCCAGCATTCATTCGTGGTCGCCGGCGAGCCGGTGCCGCTCCCCACGCTCGACGAGTCACGGGAGCACCTGCGGGAGTGTCTGATCTCCATCCCGTGGGAGGGGCTGAAGCTCTCGACCGGCGACCCGGCCGTGCCGGTCACCGTCGTACCCGCCGGCTGAGTCATCCCCAACGAGACCGAGCGACCGTACGGAGAGAGGAAAGCCCGATGGCCAACGCGCTGATCATCGTGGACGTGCAGAACGACTTCTGCGAGGGCGGCTCGCTGGCCGTCGCCGGCGGCGCCGGGGTGGCCGCCGGCATCTCCCGGTTACTCGCCGCCGAGCCGGACCGGTGGGCGCACGTGGTCGCCACCAAGGACTACCACGTCGACCCGGGTGCCCACTTCGGCGATCCGCCGGACTTCGTGGAGTCCTGGCCCCGGCACTGCGTGGTCGGCACCAGCGGTTCGGAATTCCACCCCGAACTGGACACCGCCCGGGTCGAGGCGATCTTTCACAAGGGCGAGCACGCGGCGGCGTACTCCGGTTTCGAGGGGCATGCCGACGACGGCGAGTGCCTGGCCGACTGGCTGCGCCGACACGACGTGGACCGGGTCGACGTGGTGGGCATCGCCACGGACCACTGCGTCCGGGCGACCGCGCTGGACGCCGTCCGGGAGGGTTTCGCCACCACCGTGCTGCTCGAGTTGACCGCCGCCGTCGCTCCGGCGACCACCGACGTGGCCCTCCGGGCGATGGACGGCGCCGGGGTGATCATGCACGGCAAGCCTGTGATCAGGGCCGCATGAGGCGGTAATTGGTTGGCCAAGGGGCCGCCGCCGGTCGAGGATGTCGCCGGAGGTACGGACCCACGTGAACATGAAGCCTTACCGGCGGGCGCTCGCCCTGCCCGGCCTGCGGTCGCTGCTGCTGGTCGCCGTCCTCGCCCGCATCCCGCTCACCGCGACCGGGGTGACGCTGACCTTCCACGTGGTGCTCGATCTTGATCGGGGTTACGGGGCGGCCGGCCTGGTGGGTGCGGCCGTCACCATCGGCGCGGCGATCGGCGGGCCACTGCTCGGCCGACTGGTGGACCGGCGTGGGCTGCGCCCGGTCCTGGTGCTCACCGGGATCGCCGAGGCGATCTTCTGGTCCACCGCGCCCTCCCTGGCGTACCACGTGCTCCTACCGGCCGCCTTCGTGGCCGGCTCACTGGCCCTGCCCATCTTCTCCGTGGTCCGTCAGTCGATCGCCGCGCTGGTCCCCGATGACCAACGCCGACCGGCCTACGCACTGGACTCGATGTCGGTGGAGCTGTCCTTCATGATCGGCCCGGCGTTGGCGGTGGCCCTAGTCACCGCGATCTCCGCGCAGACCACCATGTATCTGGTCGGCGGCGGCATCGTCGCCGCCGGGATCGCCCTGTGGCTGGTCAACCCACCGATGCGGGGCGCCGCCGAGCCCACCGGTCCACGGCGGCGGGTGCCACGCCGGGAGTGGCTGACCCCCCGACTGCTCGCCGTCCTGGCGCTGAGCGCCGCCGCGACCCTGGTGCTCGGTGGCACCGACGTGGCGGTGGTCGCCGTCCTGCGGGCCAGCGGCGAGGTCGGCTGGACCGGCGCGGTCCTGGCCATCTGGGCGGTCGCCTCGCTGGCCGGCGGTTTCGCCTACGGGGCCGTGCACCGCTCGTTCTCCCCGCTGGCGCTGACCGCCGCACTGGCCCTGTGCACCATTCCGGTGGGGCTGGGCGGCGCGCACTGGTGGCTGCTGTGCCTGGCGCTGATCCCCGCCGGCGCGCTCTGCGCGCCGACCATCGCCGCCGGCTCGGACGCGGTCAGCCGTCTGGTTCCGGCCGAGGTACGCGGTGAGGCGATGGGTCTGCACGGCTCGGCGGTCACCGTCGGCATCGCGGTCGGCGCACCGCTAGCCGGCGCGGTGATCGACGCCAGCGCGCCACTCTGGGCCTTCGTGGTGACGGGAGCGCTCGGCGCGCTGGTCACCCTGGTGGTACTCCCGATCGAGCTGCGCCGCCGCCGCAACGCCGACGCGGCCACCCCGCCGCCCGTCGAGGCCGACCTCACCCCGGCCGCCCACTGACGACTGCGCCCACGCCACCGACGGCGGTTTGATGGCCCGCCGGCCGGGGCGGGCCGAGCCGCA
>NZ_JAKKFF010000361.1 GCF_022229015.1 Micromonospora foliorum | reverse complement strand
CGTCGGTCTTGCCCGGCCCGGCGTACGCGGCCGGCGCCCGTCCCGGCAGCACCTCGGCCAGCCTCCGCAGCTCGCCCCGGCTCGCGGCCTCGAACCCGTCGACGATCGGGGCGAGGGTTCGCAGCACACCGGGGTCCGGGTTGGCCTTCACCGCGTAGAGCAGCTCGACCGGCCGGGGCAGCGCCTCCCGGATGGCCCGGGCCTGCCCGGCCAGCGCGTCGAGGTCGTGGACGTAGACCGGTCGGGTCACCGTGGCCCACCCATCGGGTTCGGCACCGGCACGAACGGCGCGGCCCGGTCGGCGTCGCGCCGCCACCGGACCAGCAGGTTCGCCTTGGCCAGCAGCGGCTCCCCGGTCAGCAGCGCGCGCAGCTCCGCCGGCTCACCGAGGTCGGCGGACACCGCCTCGACGACGGCGCGCAGCTCCTGCCACAGCCGTCGTTCGATTCCCGGACGCGCGTCGGCGAGGGCCCCGCTGATCCCACCGAGATGGTTGACGAACAGGCAGTAGACGATCCGGCGGTGGGCGGCCCGGGGACCGTAGCGGACCTGCGCCGGGACGCCGTCCGGCCAGGTGTCCCACCGATCGGCGTCCAGCTTCACCCCCTCCAGGTCGCGCAGCAGCATGCGTACCGGACGGCGGTCCCGGTCGAGCACGACGACCACGTTCTGCAGGTGCGCCTCGTGCACGACGCCGTGGCTGAGCCAGCCGCGCAGCACCGCCGGCACCAGCAGACCGACGTACGCGCGCCACCAGGCCACCGGATCCGGTGTCACCAGCGGCGTCGCGGCCAGCGCCGCCGCCAGCACCGGCGTGTCGCCGGGACGTAGGTGCGGGCGCAGACCGCCGCGCAGGATCGTCCCGTACGCCTCGTCCAGCCCGGGAAGGTCGACCGTGCGGTAGGCGGGCTCGGCGAGCAGCCCCACCCCGTCCGGCAGCGGCACCCCGGCCAGCAGGTCCGTCAGCGCCACCGCCCCGGTGAGTTCGTAGCGGGCGTTCTTGCGCAGGCAGTTGGTGATCCGCACGTGCAGGCTGGTCTTCACGAACAGGTCGGCCTCGGGGGCGTAGAGGGTGCGGACGCTGGCGGTCGGCCGTACCGGCACACCAGCCGCCCCCAGGTCGCGCAGCCGTGGGTGGATGGGCGGGGCCAGCGACAGCTGCCAGGGGTGCACCGGCAGGACGCGGTGCCCACGCGGGGGCCGTGGCGGGTCGAGGGCTGCCACCAGCGGATCGAACGGCCCGGCGTCGGCGATCAAATCGTCCGGTACGGCCAGCCAGTGCAGCCGGAACGCGGTGCGCAGCTCCGGCGCGTACGCCCGCCAGCTGTCCGGGTCACCGCTGCGCCACTTGGGGGTGGGGTGGTGCGGGTGGCCGAAGACCAGCGACTGCTCGGAGTCGACGTACGCGTCGATGGCGGGCTCACCGGTGGGGGTCGGGTCCTCGGCCGGTCGGTCGGCCAGCAGCCGGGCCACGGTGTCCCGGCTGGCCCGGACCTGCTCGACGAACTCGTCGTTCACCAGCCCGGTACGGGTGGTGAGCTCCGCCGCGACCAGGGCGGCCAACCCGTCCGCGTCCAGGTCTGCCCACCGTCCGCCGCCGGTGCTCCGTTGGACCGGGCCGGTGTAGCGGTGCGCGCCGAGCGGCGAGAGTCGCGCGACCTCGCAGCGCACGGTGACGTCGAGGTGCCGCAGCAGCAGCCGTACGGCACCGTCGACCACGGTCGGGGTGCCGTCCGGCGGGGCCAGCTCGCGCAGCAGGCAGCCGAAGACGGCGTGGGCGGCGGCCAGGTCGGCGCGCGGACCGGTGTCGCTGGCCGGCCGGGAGCGCAACTGTGCGCTCGTCATCGTGTCTCCCGCAGGTAGTTCGGGCCGGTACGCAGGTAGTACTTGTTGATGTCGGCGCAGCCCAGCCGCTGTTTGGGCAGCAGCGTGCCGGCGGTGAGCATCGCCTTGATGGGCAACTGGGTGGCGTGCAGAACCCGCTCGGTGAAGGTCCGCGCCGCCGGTCCGTCGCCCCACCGGTCGCGGGCGGCGGCGAGCCGGGGCGCCAGCGCTTCGGCGGGTGTCGGCACGGGCAGACCTCGGGCGGCCAGGGCGACCAGGGGCGCGGCGGCGGCCAGGTGCAGGGTGATGGTGATGAACACGTCGGCCAACTCCTGCGGGTCACGCACCCACATCCGGTCGTCGTGCAGGGCGAGGCCGCTCGGGCCGTCGTGCCGCCTGTCGAGCCGGGCGCCGTCGTTGTCCTTGTAGAGCAGGCCGACCGTGCCGTCCGGGTGCACCAGCAGGTGGATGTTCTGCGGGTGCGCCTCCAGGGCGATCCCGTGGCGTAGCCAGAGGAAGACGTGCCAGTCGAGCAGCAGGTCCAGATAGGACTCCAGCAGCGCGACGGGCCGCTGCGGGCTGATCCGTTCGAGGACCGTGCCCGCCACCGGGTCGGCGGCGGCGAGAGCCGCGACCGGCACCACCTGGACGCCAGCCAGGTCGCACGGAAATCGGCGCAGCAGGAAACCGCGTCGCTCGTCTCCGTCGACGTGCGCCCAGGTGCTCTCGTCGGCGTGCCGGACCCGGCCGGCGAAGCTCGGTTCGGCGCTGGCGATCCGGTCGAGCAGCGCGGCGACGGCCGCGCCGTCGGCGAGCGAGCCCGGTTGCAGCGTGCGTCGGTTGCGCGCGCCGAGGCTCGCGGTCGGCAGCGGCAGTTTGAGGTGCAGGTACGGGTCGTCCTCCAACGCCACCGTCCGCATGGAGAGGGTGGGTCGTACCGGAGTCACCGGCAGGTCGGCCACCGGGAGCGCGTCGCGGGCCACGGTGATCGGATGCGCCGGCAGCAGCAGTTGACCCGGTCGCGGCGCGCGCGGCCACCACGAGGGGAGGTCACCCGCGAGCCGGACGTCCTCGGCGGGGACGGCGTACCAGCGCAGCGCGAAGCGTGGGGCGTGCTCCGGGGCGTACCGGAGCAGTTCGTCGTCGCGGAGACCGTGCCGGCACCGGTCGGTGGGGTAGACGGGGTGGCCGTGGTGGGCGGCGAGCACGTCGTCCAGGAGCGCCGCCGGCAGGCCGGTCGGGGTGAGCGCGCGTTCGGCGGCGACCTCGGTGAGCACCCGCGCCCGGTTACGGGCGGCGAGCCGTCGGGCCCGCAGGTCGGCGCGGCACTCGACGCCGAAGTCCCGCCAGCCGGCCTCGGCCTCGGCGTTGTCACGCGGGGCGAGCAGCGTCAACAGCCCGTCCAGCGTCTCCGTACGCTGCGGGTCGCCGTCGCCGACCACCAGCAGCACCAGCGGCGCGGCGCTGCGCAGGGCCTGCTGGAACCCGTCCGCCCGGACCGGAATGCGCAGCAGGCCAGCGGGGTGCGGCACCTGCCACCAGTCGGGCCCGTCCGGTCGGCCGGCGCTGCGCAGACCGAGGTGATCCTCGCGCAGCAGGGCGTCGAGCACCCGGGCGAAGACCTCCTGCTCGCAGTCGTCGCTCACTCGACGATGGTCCACTTGAGGTCGCCGCGGAGGGCGGCCAGCGACTGCCGGACGCTGCCCTCGTCGGGGCCGATCCCGTGCAGCACGGCGAGGTAGTCGCGGTTCGTGCCGGTGTGCTCGGCGGTGCGGCCCACCTCGCGCAGCGGACGGCAGCCCAACCGGACGTCGCCGTGAACGGTGTCGAGCGGGCCCGGTGCGGCGACGAGGCGGCCGGACCGGTCCGCGCAGACGTACTCGACCCGGGCGTAGCGGTCGACGGTGTCGGGCAGGCCGAGGGCGGTCAGCGGCTCGCCGAGGTGCAGCCGGATGACGTACTCGAACAACGGCACACCGAGCAGGTCGGCGAGGACCAGGTCCATCCGGTCGCCGATGAGGCGGTAGTTCACCTCGATGAGCCGGACCCGGCCGGCGGAGATGACGTACTCGGTGTGGCAGGCACCGAAGCCGACCCCGAGCGCGTCGAGCCGCGCCCGCAGCTGGGTGCGCGCCTGCTCCGCCGGGGGCGACCAGGCGAGGCTCTCCTCGGTGAAGGTCGGTGGCGGGCCGAGGCCGGTGCGCCACCCGCCGAGGGAGGCCAGCTCGGTGCCGTCGCCGAGGGTCTCGAAGGTCCGCAGTTCGCCGTCGAGGTACTCCTCGACCACCAGGGCCACGTCCGGCCGCCGGCCACGGATCTCGGCCACCCGGGCGGCCAGCTCGGCATGGTCGGCCACCAGGTACGCGTCCTCACTGGCCACCCCCTCGCGGGGTTTGACCACCGCCGGAAACATCCCGCTCGGCACCTCCGGCGCGGCGCCGGGGTCGACGGTGACGGTGCGTACCAGATCGAGGCCCGCAGCGGCGACCGCCCGGCGGGCCGCGGCCTTGTCCTTGCAGAGACGGGCGGCGTCCGGGTCCTTGCCGGGCAGGCCGAGCTTTCGGGCGGCGATCGCGGTGGCCTCCTGGAGATGGTCGCTGTTGGACAGTAGCGCCACCGGTCCGGTGGGTGCCGCCGCCGCGACCACCGCGGCCGGGTCGCGGACCGCGCACCGCGCCACCCGCACGTCCGCCGGCCATTCGGCGGGCCGGTCGGTCAGCACGGTGGTCGACAGCCCGAGCGCCGCCGCTGCCGGGAGGAACCCGTCCAGGACGGCGTCGGTGGGGTTGAGCGCGGTCAGGTAGAGCGGCATACCGCCTCCGTCGACTACCACGATGTCACTATTAGGGTAGCCTACCCTTATTGGACTGATTTGGTGCGGTCTGCCCGGTGTAGCAACCCGGCGGCCACCAGGCCACCGATCAACACCGCTGCCGCACCCACCAACTGCCCCGTCTCCAGCGCCGAGGCGAAGGCGACCGTCACGGCCTCCCGTTCCGCCCCTTCACCGGCGGCGGCGAGAGCCGCCGGAAACGACCCGGCGCCGGCCAGGGCCGCCGGCAGCAGCGCCGCGAACCGGGCGTTCAGCACGGCACCCAGCACCGCGATGCCGAGGCTGCTGCCCACCTCGGTCATGGTGCCGTCGACACCCGCGCCCGCGCCGGCCTTCGCCGCCGGAATCGCGCTCATCACCGCCTCGACGATGGCCGGGTTGGCCAGCGCGCAACCGACACCCATGACGAGCAGCCCGACCAGCAGCACCCCGTACCCGTCGGACGGAAAGAGGGTGACCAGCGCGAGACCAGCCGCGAGCAGCGTCATGCCGACGGCGATGGCGGCCGCCAGGCCGAGCCGACGGATCACGCTGGCGACGACACCACTGACGTTGAGCAGCACGATGGACAGCGCGAAGGGTGCCATCCGCAGACCGGCCTCCCAGGCGGGATACCCACGGATGAACTGGAGGTGCTGGGTGAGCAGGAACAGCGCTCCGGTGGCGCCGAACGTGATCAGCACGATTCCGGAGATCGCACCGACGAAGCGCGGGTCCCGGAAGAAGCCCATGTCCAGCATCGGGTGCGCGATCCGTCGCTCCCACCGCACGAAGATCCCGAGCAGGAGTACGCCGACGACCGCCGCGCCGATCACCTCGGTCGACGCCCACCCGCGCTCCGGGCCGGAGATGATCGCCCAGACCACCGCGGTCAGGCCGGCGGTGGAGAGCACCGCGCCGAGCACGTCGAGTCGGCCGCCGGCCGGCCCACGGGACTCGGGCACCAGCGCGCGACCGACGAGCAGGCAGACCAGCACGATCGGCACGTTCATCAGGAAGATCGCGCCCCACGGCAGGTGCGCGAGGATCGTGCCGCCGATCGGTGGCCCGATGGCGAAGCCCAACGCGCTGGTGGCCGCCCAGATGCCGATCGCCCGGGACCGCTCGGCGGCGTCGAAGACCTGCATCGCCACCGCGAGCGTCGCGGTGACCAGCAGCGCGCCACCGACACCCATCCCGGCCCGCGCGGCGATCAGCTGCCCGCTGGTGCCGGCCAGACCGGCGGCCAGCGAACCGACCCCGAACAGCACGAGCCCGGCGAGCAGCATCCGGCGGCGGCCGTACCGGTCGGCGGCGCTACCGGCGGTCAGCAGCAACCCGGACAACACCAACGCGTACGCGTTGATCATCCATTGCACCTCGGCGGTGCTGGCGCCCAACTCGGTGGTGAGCACCGGCACCGCCACGGTCAGCACGGTGTTGTCCAACACCACGACCAGTTGCGCGACGCACAGCACGGCCAGGATGAGCCATCGCTGTGGCAGTCGTGCCGATGTCGCGGTGTCGGTGGCCGGCTGGACGCTGGTCACGCCACCGCCTTGACGCCGTCCACTGCGGGCTGCTCGGCCGACGGGCCGACGGTGGGGCCGGGCCGGTGCGGGAATCGCCGCTGATGGGCGAGGCCGAGGGCGACGCCGGCGGCCACCAGCACGATGGCCGCGACCGCGACCGCCGGATAGCCGACCCGGTCGGCCGCCGCGAGACCGATGGACGCCGCCAAGAACGAGCAGACCAGGCCGAACGACGACAGCACGGTGAAGTCGGTGCCCCCGGTGTCCGGCCGGGAGTAGTCCATGTTGACCGTGTAGAGCACGACGTTGGCGATGGTGTAGGCCACCATGAAGCAGCAGAGCGCGGCGACCGTCCCGCCCAGCGGCGCGCGGCCGTTCATCAGCGGCAACAGCAGCAACGTCGACACGGTGAGCGCCACGCCGCCGACCACGAGCACGCCGCCGCGCCCGAACCGCCCGATCCCGAGCCCCGCGACCAGACCCGCCACGATGGCCGGGGCGCTGGTCACCACGCCGGTGACGACGCCGATCCGACCCAACGACCACCCGGCGTCGACAAGCGCCGGGGTGACCAGGGCGTACGCCATGCCCGCGCCGACGTAGACCAGCGGCACCACGCCGAATGTCCACCACCGGCAGCCCGGCTGGCCGAACACCGACAGCAACGCCCGGTAGGCCGCGCCGACCCGTTCCACCCGATCGGTACGCGGAGGCTCCCGGAACCGCCACACCACCAGCAGGCCGACCGCCGTCATCGCGGCCAGCAGGCCGATCGCCGGCGCCCAGCCGAACTGGTCGTAGACCAGGACGCAGGCTCCGCCACCGAGCAGGTTGCCGAGATAGCTCGCGGCGACCTGGATGCCGTTGCCGGTCCCCCGGGCCGACTCGGCGAGCATCCGGACCGCGACGGCGTCCACGGCGATGTCCTGGGTGGCCGAGAAGAACACGTACGCGGCGCAGATCGCGATGATCGGGCCCAGCGCGTCGGCCGGGCTGGAGAACGGCAGCAGCGCCAGCAGGGCGAGCACCAGGGCGGTCTGGAGCACGAGCAGCCAGGAGCGGTAGTGGCCGCGGTGCCGCGAGCCGTACCGGTCGAGGATCGGCGCCCAGAGGAACTTGATGGGCCAGATCAGGCCGACGATCTGCAACAGCGCCAGCGTGTCCAGCGAGGTGCCGCCGTCGCGCAGGATGGCGGTGAGCCCGACGGTGATGAAGCCGACGCCGAGGTACTGGGTGACGTACAGCGCGGTCAGGGTGCCGAGCCGGCCCTTCATGCCGCTTTCCAGTAGCCGAGGGAGGTCAACCGGTCCTTGTCGACGCTAAGCGTCTTGCGGAGGTGTCGGGTGATGCCCCGGGTGGTGGCCGCCTCGCAGGCCACCCAGTAGTGGCCCGCGCCGCTGGTCGGCAGGGCCGCGCAGACCGTGTCGACGAGATGTTGGCCCTCGTCGCGTCGGGGCACCCAGGTGACGTCGTGGTGCGCCCGAGCCCGCGGCGCGAGCGCCTTCTCGCCCTCGTGGGCGTACTCCAGCCAGACCGTCGCCGGGATGTCGGCACCCGCGTCGAGCAGGCTGTTCACCGCAGGCAGGGAGGCCGCGTCGCCGACCAGGTAGAGGTGCTCGGGCGCGGGGTCGGGCAGTTCGAACGCGCTGCCCTGCATGGTCGCGCCGATGGTGTCGCCGACCTTGGCCGTGGTGGCCCAGCGGGCCGCACAGCCGTCGTGGATGGCGAATTCGAGGGTGAAGCGGCCGGTGGTCGGATTGGGGTCCACCAGCGTGTACGCGCGCTGGTGGGCCCGGCCGTCGTTGTCGAACCACAGCCGGATCCACATGGTGGGGTGCACCCCACACGTCTCCAGCAGGCCGCCCCCGTCCAGGAGGAGCCGCTGGTAGTGCCCGTCGATCGACTCGGTGCCCAGGACGGTCAACCGAAAGTCCCGCCCTCCCATGGCCTTGAGGACCAGGGCCTCCCAGTTCCGTTTCACGCACCCCTCCAGGTAAGGTCATCCTTGGTTAGGGGAGGTTAACCTAAGTTGCACCCCGGATGGAACAGAGGACAGCGCCCGATGACGTACCAGGAGAAGATCGCCGGTCTCGGCGAGCTGTCGTTGGTGACCGTGGACCCGGAACGGGACGCCGCCCTCCTGCACGGGTGGGTGACCCTCCCCCGCAACTCCTTCTGGGGCATGGGTTCGCACACCCTCGAAGAGGTACGCGAGATCTACGCCTTTGTGGACAGTCTGCCCACGCACCACGCGTACCTGATCACGGTCGACGGGGACCCGGTCGGCCTCTTCCAGAGCTACCAGCCCGAGGCGGACCCGGTCGGCGAGCGCTACCCCGTCCAGCCCGGCGACGTGGGGATGCACCTGCTGCTCAGCCCCGACCGACGCCTCGCCCGGAGCCTCACCAACGCGGTCGGCCCGGCCGTCGCCCGCTTCCTGTTCCGCGACCCGGCCGCGCAGCGGATCGTGGTCGAGCCGGACGTCCGCAACCACCTGGCCCTGCGCCGACTGGAGATCGAGGGCTTCACCTTCGACTCGGAGATCGACATGCCGGACAAGCGGGCCCAACTCGCGTTCCTGACCCGGGCCCGGTTCACGGCGCGACACCCGACGCCGGCCTGACCACCGCCGCGCCCGGCGACCCTCAGCTGTTGGCGTTCCAGAAGCCGACGAGGGTCGCGGTCCACCAGGCGAGCTGCGAGATCGTGGCGGCGGCGACGCCGGGCAGCAGGACGGACCAGGGCAGCCGGCCCCGCACGGCCACGAGTCGATCCCGGACCCGGCCGAGGAACAGCCCGTTGATGCCGACCACCAGCACGGCGAGCAACTTGACCCAGACCAGCCCGGACGACGTGTCCGGCCCGAGGGCGGCCCCACTGGCGAGCAGACCCACCAGGCCCAGCCAGATGAGCAGGTGCGCACCGCGTGCGGCGGTCAGCACCGTGCCGAGCGGTTCCCGGCGCAGCAGCCAGCGGAGGCTGAACCAGTCCACCGTCAGCACCGCGCCGAAGCCCACCACGAGGCAGGTCAGGTGGCAGAAGAGGGCAACCATCCGCGCACCCGGCGAGAGGGTGACGTGCGGCGCGACGAGGATGGCGAGCAGCCACCCGAGACCGACAGTCAGAACCGAGGCGACGACCGCGGCGCGACCGGCGGCGCGACGGTGGCCACCGCGCCAACCTGCCGCCGGCACCGAGGCGGCCGCGTCGGGCGGCGATGCGCTCGGGGGGCGGGGCGTCGCGCGCCGGACCGGACGGACGGCGTCCGACGTGACGGCACGGTGGGCGGGGCGGGACGCCCGGGACGGGGGACGGAGGTCGGCGTGCAGGTCAGACGTCCGCATCGGCCGATTTCCTGGACCGCATGGTCAGCCGCGCGGTGCGGCGGTGGGGGCGCCGGGCCGGTCGT
>NZ_JAKKFF010000360.1 GCF_022229015.1 Micromonospora foliorum | reverse complement strand
CAAGGAAACCGAGTCGATCACGTACCGGATGGACCGGCGACGGGTCCGACGGCCCACGGCGGCGGGCGGGCTCAGCGGCGAGCGGGTTCGGCGGCGGGTGCGGCGGGTGCGCCGACGCCGACGACCGGGCTGCTCCGGCGGCGACTGAACATGCCCTGCGACACCGCGACACCGAGCAGCACGATCAGCGCGCCGACCGGTTGGTGCCAGTTGAGTCGTTCGTCGAGCGCCACGGCACCGATCAGCACCGCGAAGATCGGGATCAGGTACGTGACGGTGGACGCGGTGCTCGCGCCGGCCACCCGGATGTTGCGCATGTTGATCACGAACGCGAGCCCGGTGCCGAGCGCGCCGAGGGTCAGCACACTGGCCACCACCCCCGCCGACAGCTCGGTGGGCAGCGGCGGCAGGCCGGCGACGAAGGGTGTGACGATGGCCAGCTGCGCGGCGGCGAGCAGCAGTTGCGCGGTGGAGAGCGACAGCCCCGAGTACGCGCTGCCGGCGACGAACCGCTTCTGGTACGGGATGGCCACGCCGTAGCAGGCCGCCGCGCCGAAGCACATGAGCTGCCCGGTGAAGTGCGCCCCGCCGATGCCCTCCCAGACCCCGAGCACCACCAGCACCCCCACGAAGCCGAGCCCGAGCCCGACCGCACGGCGCATCGTGAGCCGCTCGGTGCGGAAGACCAGCACCGCCAGCGGCAGCACGATCAACGGCGTGGTGGCGTTCCAGATGCCGGCCAGCATCGACTCGACCCGTTGCTCGCCGTAACCGAAGAGGGTGAACGGCACGGCCACGCCGAAGGCGGCGACGACGGCCAGGTGCGCCCAGACCCGGGGCTCGCGGGGCAGCCGGTCTCGCAGCACGGCGAGAACGACAAGCAGGGTCAACGCGCCGGCGACGACCCGGTAGAGGGTGAGTTGGACCGGGTGCAGCTCGGCCACCCCGACCTTGATGAAGAGGAAGCTGGAACCCCAGATCGCGGCGAGGGCGACGAAGCCGGGCAGCCAGGCGCGGACCGGCGCTTTGTCAGGAGTGGTATCGGTGGTCACCCCTGACACTCTGCCGCAACCGTACGACAAAGTCGCGCGCCTTTCGGCCGTCACGCCGTGCCTGAACCCGCAGCTCGAACACGACAAACGTCGGCGACAGCGGGGTGGGGTGGTCACGTATGGTCGCACCGTGGGACGAATTGATGAACTCGCCAACCGCTACGTGGCCGAGTGGGCGCCGTTGAGCCCCACCGGCGCGACCTTCGTCGGCATCGCCGGCCATGACGACCAGCTCGACGACCTCTCGCCCGACGGTTATGCGGCCCGCGCGGACCTCACCCGCCGGACGCTCGCCGAGCTGGAGGTGACCGAGCCGGAGACCGAATCGGACCGGACCGCCAAGGAGGCCATGCAGGAACGGCTCGGCCTGGACCTCGCCCGCTACGACGCCGGCGAGGTGACCAGCGAGGTCAGCGTGATCGCCAGCGGGCTGCACGAGATTCGCATGGTGTTCGACCTGATGCCGACCGCGACCAGCGACGAGCAGGCCAACATCGCCGCCCGGCTCAACGGCTTCGGCGCCGCGCTGGAGGGCTACAAGACCACGCTGCGTGAGGCGCTCGCCGCCGGTGAAATCAGCTCGAAGGTGCAGCTCGTCGAGGTGGCCAAGCAGTGCGACATCTGGGTCGACCCGACCGGCGACAATTTCTTCCACGGGCTGGTCGAGCGGCTGGGGGCGGAGGGCACGCTCGGCGCGGAGCTTCGTCGGGGTGCGGCGGCGGCGACCGCGGCGACCGCCGAGTTCGGCCAGTTCCTGCGTAACGAGATGGCCCCGCACGGGCGGGACAAGCAGGCCGCCGGCCGGGAGCGTTACGAGCTCGCCTCGCAGTACTTCCTCGGCGCCAAGATCGACCTGGACGAGACGTACGCCTGGGGTTTCGCGGAGTTGGCCCGCCTGGGGGCGGAGATGCGGGTCGTGGCGGGGCGCATCGCCGGCTCCGGTGCCACCGTCGACGAGGCCGTGGCCACGTTGGACGCCGATCCGGCCCGGACCATCCAGGGCAAGGAGGCGTTCCGGGACTGGATGCAGGCGCTGGCCGACAAGGCGATCACCGAGCTGCACGGCACCCACTTCGACATCCCGGAGCAGGTCCGCCGCATCGAGTGCTGCCTCGCTCCGACCAGCGACGGCGCCATCTACTACACCGGCCCGAGTGAGGATTTCTCCCGCCCGGGTCGGATGTGGTGGGCGGTGCCGCAGGGCATCACCGACTTCTCCACCTGGCGAGAGGTGACCACGGTCTACCACGAGGGCGTGCCGGGTCACCATCTCCAGGTGGCGCAGACCGCTGTCCGGGCCGACCTGCTCAACCGCTGGCAGCGGCTCCTCTGCTGGGTCTCCGGGCACGGCGAGGGTTGGGCGCTCTACTCGGAGCGGCTGATGGACGAGCTGGGTTACCTGGACGACCCGGGCGACAAGCTGGGCATGCTCGACGGCCAGGCGATGCGCGCGGCACGGGTGATCGTGGACATCGGCATGCACCTGGAGCTGGAGATCCCGAAGGACAATCCCTTCGGCTTCCACCCGGGCGAGCGGTGGACGCCCGAGCTGGGCTGGGAGTTCATGCGGGCGCACTGCCGGGTTCCGGACGAGAACCTGCGCTTCGAGCTGAACCGCTACCTGGGTTGGCCGGGGCAGGCGCCGTCGTACAAGGTCGGTGAGCGGATCTGGCTCCAGGCCCGCGAGGACGCCAAGGCCCGCAAGGGCGCCGATTTCGACCTGCGGGAGTTCCACCGGCAGGCGTTGGACCTGGGTGCGCTGGGTCTCGACCCGCTGCGCCGGGCGCTGGCCCGACTCTGACCGGCCACGGCTGCGCGCGCCGACGGTACGACGAGTCCGTCGCCGCGCGCAGCCACGCCCCGAGCCGAGGCTGCTCGTCCGACCGAACGCTCCACCCGGGCCGGCTCGCCCGACCGAGCGCTCCACCCGGGGCTGCTCGTCAGACCGAGCACTCCACCCGAGGCTGCTCGTCCGACCGAGCGCTCAACCGAGGGTGAGTGCCAGCGCCGGCCGAGCGGTCAGCGTGTCGCTGGTGACGTACGCCAGGTCGATGACGGGGTCGGTGAACGTGATCGGGATGGGCGAGGTGATGGGAAGGCCGTCCGGTAGCGGCAGGTCCGGAGTCAGCGTGATCTTGATGCCGAGTAACCGGCCGACGAAGCGGGTCGCGTAGAAGGCCACGTCTCCCCGGACGGTCAGCTGGTTGGTCGCGTACCGCTGGTTGCGCCCTGCGGGGCCGTCGGCCCGCAGCAGGAAGTCGGTGGTCACCGCCTCCCGCATGCTGAACTTCAGCACCTTGAGGTCGCCCTGCACGGTGTGCAGGTCCGTGACCCCCTCGAACCGTAGCCCGGTCATCCGCACCGACGACCCGGTGAGCTTCGACGGCGTCCGGGCCACCGTCGGCAGGGCCGGATCGGCGGCGATACGCGGCAGCGGCTTGCCCGGCTGCACCGTTCCCGGCTTGTCGGGTGCCGGCTTGCCGGGCTTGCCCGGGGCCGGCTTGCCCGGGGGCTGCGACGGGCAGTCGCCGGGGCCGGGGCGGGGCGTCGCCGTGCTTG
>NZ_JAKKFF010000036.1 GCF_022229015.1 Micromonospora foliorum | reverse complement strand
AACGGGTACGGCCCGACCGAGGCCACGGTGACCGCCACCGCCGCGCGCTGCGCCCCGGACGGCGCCGAACTGCCCATCGGTCGGCCCCTGACCGGGGTACGCGCCTACGTGCTCGACGCCGAGCTGCGGCCGGTGCCTCCCGGCGTCCCCGGCGAACTGCACCTCGGCGGCATCGGGGTGGCCCGCGGCTACCACGGCGACCCGGCCCTCACCGCGCGGCGCTTCGTGCCCGACCCGTACGCCCCGACACCCGGGGCCCGGATGTACGCCACCGGCGACCTGGTCCGCTGGCGCGCCGACGGGCAACTGGTCTTCCTGGGCCGGGCCGACAACCAGGTCAAGATCAATGGCTACCGGATCGAGTTGGGCGAGGTGGAGGCCCGGCTGCGGCAGTGCGCCGGGGTGCGCCGGGCCGCCGCCGTGGTCCGCACCGACTCGCCCGGCGGGCGGCGGCTGGTCGGCTACCTCGTCGGCGACGACCTGCGGGTGGACGAGCTGCGCCAGGACCTGCTCCGGCAACTGCCCCGATACCTGGTGCCGACGGCCTTCGTGGTGGTCGACGACCTGCCGGTGAACGCCAGCGGCAAACTCGACCCGTCCCGGCTGCCCGCCCCCGCCGTGACCCGCGCCGACCTCGGCGCCGCGTACGTGGCACCGAACGGGGACGTCGAGCGGGCCGTCGCCGAGGTGTGGCGCGACGTGCTCGGGCTCGCCGACGTCGGCGTGCACGACAACTTCTTCGACCTGGGTGGCACCTCACTGCTGCTGGCCCGGGCGCAGGTCCGGCTCACCGACCGGCTGGGCCGCCCGGTGCCCGCCGTCGAGCTGTTCCGGTACCCGACCATCGCGCTGCTGGCCCGGTTTCTCGACGGGGGACCGTCGGTGGTCTCGCCGCCGACGGATCCGGCCGCCGGCCGTCGCCGCGACGAACGCAAGCAGGCCCTCGCCGAGCGGGCCCGACGTGCCCGTCCGGTGCCGGCCGGGGAGGGACGAGCATGACCGATCAGGAGACCGGACTGGAGATCGCCATCGTCGGGATGGGCGGCCGGTTCCCCGGCGCCGCCGACGTGGACGAGCTGTGGCGGCGGGTCCTCGCCGGTGCGGAGACCATCACCCGTTTCACCGACGCGGAACTGGCCGCCGCCGGGCTGACCGAGGACGAGCGGCGCCACCCCGACCACGTACCGGCGCACGGCGCGCTGCCGGACGTCGACCGGTTCGACGCCGGCTTCTTCGGCTACTCGCCCCGCGACGCCCGGCTGCTCGACCCCCAACAACGACTCTTCCTGGAGTGCGCCTGGGCCGCGCTGGAGCGCTCCGGTCACCTCACCGGCGACCCGGACCGGCTGGTCGGGGTGTACGCCGCCGCCGCGGCCAGTGGCTACCTCCTGCACCACCTGTTCCGCAACCCGCACCTCGACTCGGTCAGCGAGTACGAACTGATGCTCGCCAACGACAAGGACTCGCTGCCCACCCGGGTGGCGTACCACCTGGACCTGCGCGGTCCCGCCGTGGCGGTGCAGACGGCCTGCTCGTCCTCGCTGGTCGCGGTGCACCTCGCCGCGCAGGCGCTGCTGGCCCGGGAGTGCGACGTCGCGCTCGCCGGTGGCGCCCACCTGCTGCTGCCGGCCGGCATCGGCTACCGCCACGAGGTCGGCGGCATCATGTCCCGCGACGGGCACTGTCGACCGTTCGACGTGCGGGCCAGCGGAACCGTTGGCGGCGACGGCGTCGCCCTGGTCGTGCTGCGCCGGCTGGCGGACGCCCGCCGCGACGGCGACACCGTGTACGCGGTGATCCGCGGCTCGGCGATCAACAACGACGGCCGGGTGAAGGTCGGTTTCACCGCGCCCGGGGTGGACGGCCAGGTCGCGGTGATCCGGGCCGCCCAGGAGATGGCCGAGGTCGACCCGGCGAGCATCGGGTACGTCGAGGCGCACGGCACCGGCACCGAGCTGGGCGACCAGATCGAGCTGCGGGCCCTCGCCGAGGCGTTCCGGGGCACCGCCGACGGCCGGTGCGCGCTCGGCTCGGTCAAGTCGATCCTCGGGCACCTCGACGTCGCGGCCGGGGTGACCGGCCTGATCAAGGCGGCGCTGGCGCTGCACCATCGCGTCGTGCCACCCAGCCCGTACTGCACCGAGCCGCATCCCGAGCTGACCGGCGGCCCGTTCCGGGTACCCACCGCCGCGCAGCCCTGGCCCGACCTCGACACGCCGCCCCGCGCCGCGGTCAGCTCGTTCGGTATCGGCGGGACGAACGCCCATGTGGTCCTCCAGGCCGCCGAGCCCGCCGAGCCCGGTCCCCCCACCGACACCGACGCCACCCGGCTGCTGGTGCTCTCCGCCCGGGACGCCGACGCGCTCGACCGGGCTCGCGCCCAGCTCGCGGCCCACCTGGCCGAGCACCCAGACCTCCCGCTGGCCGACGTCGCGTACACCCTGCGCGGGTCCCGGCCGGAGCTCGGGCACCGGCTGGCCACCGTCGCCACCACCGCGGCGGTCGCCGCCGCCCAGCTCGCCGACCGGGGTTCGGCGCTGGTCCGCACCGGCGTCGCCACCGGCGCCCCGGCCGGAGTGGCGCTGCTCTTCCCGGGTCAGGGCGCGCAGTACGCCGGGATGGGCCGCACCCTGTACCGCACCGAACCCGTCTACCGGGCCGCCTTCGACCGCTCCGCGGACCTGCTCCGCCCGCACCTCGACGTGGACCTGCGCACACTGCTCTGCCCACCCGGTGACCCGGTTCCCGCCGCGCCGGAGCTGGACGAGACCTGGCTGACCCAACCGGCCCTCTTCGCCGTCGAGTACGCACTCGCCGAGCTGCTGCACCACCACGGCGTACGCCCGGCGGCCCTGGCCGGACACAGCCTCGGCGAGTACGTGGCCGCGTGCCGGGCCGGCGTCTTCACCCTCCCGGACGCGCTCGCCACCGTCGCCGTACGCGGCCGGCTCATGCAGGCTCAGGCGCCCGGGTCGATGCTCTCGGTGGGCCTCCCCGCCGACGAGGTCGCGCCCCTGCTGCCCGCCGGGGTCGAGGTGGCCGCCGCCAACGCGCCCCGGCTCACCACCGTGTCCGGCGCGACCGCCGCCGTCGCCGCGCTCGCCGTCGAGCTGCGCGAGCGCGGGGTGGTCTGCCGGGAGGTACGCACCTCACACGCCTTCCACTCGGCCATGATGGAACCGGCCCTCGCCGGGTTCGCCGCGCACCTGCGCGAGGTGCCGCTGCGCCCGCCCACAGTGCCCGTGGTGTCGAACGTGACGGGCGGCTGGCTCACCGACGACGAGGCCACCGACCCCGACTACTGGGTGCGGCAGCTGCGCCGACCGGTCAACTTCACCGCCGGCGCCGACCTGCTGCTGCGTCAGCGGTTCGCGTTGCTGGAGGTCGGCCCCGGCCGCACCCTGGCCACCCTCGCCCGCCAACACGAGGCGGCTCGCGGCGTCCCGGTGTCGACCACCCTGCCGACCGACCGCACACCGGCCGGCGAGGACGCCGCGGTAGCCCTGGCGGTCGGCCGGCTCTGGCTGGCCGGGGTGCCGGTGCGCTGGCCCGACGGCCGGAACGACGGACGACGGCGGGTGCCCCTGCCCACGTACCCGTTCGCCCGCCAGCGGCACTGGGTCGAGCGGTTCCAGCCGCAGCGGTCGGCGCCCCTCGACCCCGGTGACGTCGCGCCGGAGCCCACCCCGGCGACCTCGCCGCCCGCGCCGGTCGACGAGCCGTACGAGGTCGTGCGGCGGATCTGGATGGACCTGCTCGGGGTGGACCAGATCGGACCGCACGACGACTTCTTCGAGCTGGGCGGGCACTCGCTGCTCGGCACCCGGGTGGTGGCCCGGCTGCGCGACGCGCTCGGCGTGGACCTGCCACCGGCCGCGATCTTCGAGTCACCCACCCCCGCCGCGCTGGCCCGTACCGTCGCCGCGCTGGCCCGACCGACCGCCGACGTACCCCCGGCGGTTGCCCCACCGACCGACGGCGACCTGGCCGACCTGCTCGCGGAGATCCGGGCGTTGTCCCCGGAGAGTCTCGCCCGCGAGCTGCACCTGGCCCGACACGAGGAAGGAAACCGTGATGGCTGACGAGCAGCGCGTTCTGGTCAACGACGAGGAGCAGTACGCCCTCTGGCCCCGCCACAAGGAGGTCCCGGACGGCTGGCGGGACGCCGGTTGCGCCGGCAGCCGCCAGGAGTGCCTGGACTTCGTGGCGCGGACCTGGACCGACATGCGCCCCCGCAGCGTCCGCGAACACCTGGCCGCCGAGACCGCCCGGCTGGGCTGAGCGGTAGCGCGGCCAGCCGGGGGCGGCACACCCTCAGCCGCTGGTCAGGAGCACGAGTTGCTGGGTGGCCCGGGTCATCGCGACGTAGCGGTCGACCGCCCCTTCGATGCCGGTGCCGAACGTTTCCGGGTCGACGAGGACGACCAGGTCGAACTCCAGCCCCTTGGCCTGCTCCGGGCTCAGTGACCGGACGCGGGCCGTGGGCGGGAACGTCGGGTCGCCGATGACGCAGGCGATCCCGTCGGCGTGCGCGGCGAGCCAGGTGTCGAGGATCGACCTCAGGTCGGCGACCGATCCGTGGACGACGGGGAGCCCGTTGCCGCGGATGGAGGTCGGCACGTTGGCGTCGGGAAGCGCGGCCCGGATGACCGGCTCGGCCTGCGCCATGACCTCCGCCGGCGTCCGGTAGTTGATGCTCAGCGAGGCCAGTGTGACCCGGTCCAGCCCGACCCGCTTGAGGCGTTCCTGCCACGACTCGGTGAACCCGTGTCGGGCCTGGGCGCGGTCTCCGACGATGGTGAAGCTGCGTGACGGGCAGCGCGTCAGCAGCATCTGCCACTGGGCGTCGGTCAGCTCCTGCGCCTCGTCCACCACGATGTGCGCGAACGGGCCGGCCAGCAGGTCCGGGTCGGCGTCCGGCAGCGCGGACTCGTCGTTCAGGACGTCACGCAGGTCGGGTTGGCGCAGCATCGCCAGCAGGCCCTCGCCGTCGTCGTAGGTGTCGGCCGCGAGCAGCTCGTCGACGACCCGGGCCATGTGCTCGCGTTCGGCGGCGGCGGCCGGGTCGTGCCGACGGCCGCGCCCCGAGCGTTCCGCGTCGCCGAGCCGCTGCCGCGCCGCGTCGAGCAGCGGCAGGTCCGACACGGTCCAGGCCCGGGGCTCGTCGCGTTGCAGCTTGCGGACCTCCGCCGGGCTGAGCCACGGCGCGCACCTGCGCAGGTACGCGGGCACCGACCACAGGTCTCCGACGAGTTCGGCCGCGTCGAGCAACGGCCAGGCGCGGTTGACAGTCGCCCGCAGTCCCCGGTTGCGCAGCAGCGAGTCGCGCAGCACGTCGTCCGGCTCGTCGCCGTCGTACCTGTCGACGAGGATGGTGAGCAACTCCTCCCAGATCTCCTCGCGCGCCTCGTTGTGCGGGGTGCCCGGCCCCGGCGCCCGGAACGCGTCGGCCCAGTCGTCGGCGCTCAGCCGGACCTCGGAGTCGCCGACCGGGACCGTCATCGGGGCGACCGGCGGGTCCTCGTAGAACCGGACGGCCGCGTCGACCGCCCGGACCAGCTCTGCCGAGGACTTCAGCCGGGCCACCTCCGGGTCGGTGTCGACGGTCGCCGTGGCCCCCTCGGGCACGAGGTCGCGCAGGGTGCAGGTCTGCACGTCCTCCTCTCCGAGGCTGGGCAGCACGTCGGAGACGTACGCCAGGTAGGGCTGGTGCGGCCCGACGAAGAGCACCCCACCCCGGCGCTGACCGAGGCGCGGGTCGGAGTAGAGCAGGTACGCGGTGCGGTGCAGGGCGACGACCGTCTTACCGGTGCCCGGACCGCCGTCGACCACGAGGGCGCCGGCCGACCCCGCCCGGATGATGGCGTCCTGGTCGGCCTGGATCGTGCTGAGCACGTCGCGCATCCGAGCCGACCGGGCGCTGCCCAGGCTCGCGATGAACGCGGACTGGTCGTCGAGCGCGACGGCGTGCCCCACCAACCCGTCCGGGGTGAACACCTCGTCCCAGTAGTCGCTGATCCGGCCGCGGGTCCAGCGGTACCGGCGGCGGCTCGCCAGGCCCATCGGGTTGGCGTGGGTCGCGCCGAAGAACGGCTCGGCGGCGGGTGAGCGCCAGTCGAGCAGCAGCCGCCGGCCGGTGCTGTCGGTGAGGCCGCGACGTCCGATGTACACCGGCTCGGGGTTGTCCGCCTCGACCACGTGGCCGAGGCACAGGTCCAGGCCGTAGCGGCTCAGCGAGCGTAGGCGGGCGGTCAGCCGGCGGACCTCCTCGTCCCGGTCGACGGCCTGCCGGCCCTTGCCGCCCGGCGCCCGGCGCGCGGCGGCGAGACGGTCGGACAGCTCCGCGCTCAGCTGCGCGAGGCTCTGCGCCATGTCGGCGAAGTGCCGCTCGTCGTGGGCGATGAGCGCCGGGTCGGCCTTGGGGGAGAGGTGATCGGGAAGTTCGAACACGGAACTAGGCAAGGAATTCAAAATATGACGTCCATTTCGGCAGAAACTGGCCTCGGCCGACGATTCTGCGGCCTCACCCGGGTCTTGCCGCAAGCCCCCCAGTGCGCTATAAGTTAGAAGTGGCGGGAGACCGAGTGTCTCCCGTTTTCCATGTTCAGGGCAGTTCGTCGGCCAGTTGGGCCGGGGACTCCAGCGCTGCCTTCACCGCCTGGAGGAAGGCGACCGCTTCCCGCCCGTTGACCACGCGGTGGTCGTAGACGGCGCTGATATTGACGAACCGGCGGGTGACGACCTGGCCGGCGGCGTCCAGGGCCAACTCGTCCTGGGTGCCACCGATCGCCACCACGCAGGTCTGGCCCGGGAAGACGATCGGCCCGGCGAGCACCACGTCCGGGTCGGTGTGCAGGGAGACCACGATGGTGCCACCGGCCAGCTCGCCGGCGCGGAAACCGGTCCCGCCGGCCCGGGAGCGGAAATCCATGAGCGTCTCGGCGATCTCCGCGCAGGTCAGCTCCTCCACGTCCCGGACCACCGGGATGAACAGCCCGGTGCCGACATCGATGGTGACGCCGACGTGCGCCGACTCGGCGAGCCGTACGCTGCTGCCGTCGCCGGGGGCGGCGAACAGCAACGGGTGCTCCTCGCGCAGCTCACCGATCGCCTTGACCAGCAGTTCCGGCAGGCCGACCAGGGTGCGGGTGGTGCGGGTGAGCTGCCGGGCCATCGTGAGGGCGGCGTCGACCCGTACCTTGATGACGGCGAGTGCCGCCGGCACCTCCCGGTGCGACTCGGTGACCACCGCGGCCACCGCCCGTTGGGCCCGGGAGAGCGCGTGCACCGGGCGCGGGTCGTCCGGCTCCGGGCCGTCGCCGGCCGCGAGCGCGGCG
>NZ_JAKKFF010000359.1 GCF_022229015.1 Micromonospora foliorum | reverse complement strand
CCGGGCGGTGGTTCCGCTCGGCGTCGCCGCGCTCGGCCGGGCCGCCCGCCGGTCGCTGTCCGCCGGGGAGCCGGCGATGGCCGTGGAGTACGCCGAGCGCGCCACCGAGCTGGCCCGCGACGGGGTGCCGGCGGCCGATCAGGTGGTGCACGCCCGGGCTCTGCTCCAGGTCGGCCGGGTCTCCGACGCGTTGGCGTACGCCGAGAAGATCGCCGCGAACGCGGGGGACGAGGTCACCCGGGTCAGCGCCCTGCTGCTGGCCGGGCAGGCCCAGGAGACCCTCGGCGACCAGGGTCGGGCGGTGACCGCCTGGCAGGAGGCGTTGCAGGTGGCCACGGCGGGTCAGCTGCCCGTCCAGCGCGCCACGGCGATGCGCCGGCTCGGCATGGCCGACTTCGTGGCCGGGCGGTTGAGTCAGGCGAGCAGCCGGTTGGCGGCCGCGTACCAGGTCAGCCTCGGCGCGCAGGACCGGCGCGGGCAGGCGTGGTCCCTGCAGAACCTGGCCTGGGTGACCACCACCCGGGGTGACTTCGCCGGCACCGACGCGGTGCTCGGCCGGGCCGCCCGGCTCTTCGCCGAGCTGAAGGACCCGTACGGGCGGGCCTGGCTGCGGGGCACCACGGCGTTCGCCCGGTTGCTTGCCGGCCGTCTGCGCGAGGCGTGTCGGATGGCGCAGGTGTTCCTGCCGTTCGGCGAGCGGGTCGGTGAGGCGTGGGCGGTGGGCACGTTGCGCGCGGTGGCGGCGTTCGCCACCGCCGAGCTGGGTGACCTGGCCGAGGCCGACCGGGAGGCCCGGCGGGCGTACCGGGAGTTCGCCGCCGCCTCCGACGACTGGGGGCGCGGGTTCGCCCTGGTGGTTCGGGCGGTGGTGGCGCGCGGGTTGGGCGAGCCGGAGCACGCGGCGGACCTGCTCACCGACGCCCTGGCGTACGCGGAGCGCACCTCGCACCCGCTGCTCACCGGGATGGCCGGCACACTGCGCGGCTTCGTCGCGTTGGACATGGGCGACTGCGAGACGGCCGAGCGGGTGGCCCGGGCGGTGCTGACCGCCGTGGAGCCGCACAACCCGCAGGCCCCGGCGCAGGTGGCGCCCCGGGTGCTGCTGGCCACGGCCCGTCTCGCCGCCGGTGACTCGGCGACCGCGGTCGGGCTGCTCGCCCCGGTGGCGACGGCCGCCGCGAACGCGCCCTCGCTGCTCTTCTCCCGCCGCCAGACGATGGCCCAGTACGCTGCGGCGCTGCTCGCCCACGGTCAGCGGGAGCAGGCGTTGGACTGGGCCCGCCGGGCGGTCACCGCACCGGCCGAGGACGTGCGCAGCCAGGTGATCGCGGCGAGCGTGCTGGCCGAGGCGTTGGCCGCCTGCGGGCGTCCGGCGGAGGCGCTGTCCTGTGCGGGAGAGGCCGTCCGCCTGGCGTACGCCACCGAGCAGCGCAGCGAACGAGCCGCAGCCGACGCCCTCCACACCCGCCTAACCACAGCCCAGCTCTGACCCCCTGCTGCCTGCTCCCTGCCCCCTGCTGTTGATCAAGAGGTTTGCGTCAGGATTCGGGCTTCCGGTGACCGAAAGCTCTTGATCAACGCGGCCCCGGGGGTGGGGCAGGTTTTTGCCGGTTTTGGGGATGTGGTGGTCGGGGGGAGCGGCTAGCGTGTCACCACCGCGTACGGGTCCACTGTGGTGACCGTCGCCGTGCCTGGGGAGGCCCTTCATGAAGCTGCCGCGATCCATCGCGGGCTGGACCATCGCGGTCTTCGGCGTGTTGGCGCTGGTGATGGGCGCGGTTGGGCTGCTCTGGCCGGAGGCGCAGCTGCGCATGCTCGGGTTCGAGGTGCCGGCGACGCGGGCCGTCGGTGATCACACCGGGACGTTCCTGCTGGCGTCCTCGATGGCGGCCTTCAACATGGGCGTCTACTACCTGCTCGCCACGGTGACCGAGTGGCGGGTGTTCTACCGGTTCACCGTGGTCTTCCGGCTGGTCACGTTCACCGTGTTCACCATCGCGGTGCTGGCCGACATCGCCCCCGACCGGTTCTTCGGGGTGGCGGCGTGGGAGGGGCTGGGAGCGGTGGCCACCGCCATCGGTCTGCGGCTGGATGCCCGCCGGGGCATCCCGGCCGGCAGGGACGGATCGTCCGAGGGTGCCGACACGGCTGCGGTCGCCGAGGAGGGTACCGGTCCCACCGGTGCCGCTCCGGCGGACGCGGTGCGCTGAGCCATCGGTCGGGTTGGGTATTTTCGAGCGGTGACCGACACCCCGACCGGCGGCCCACCAGTGCCGATCGTGCCCGGCCTGACTGATTTGCGAGTCTTTGCCCGGGGCGGGTACGCGACCGTCTACCAGGCCACCCAGATCTCCGTGGGTCGCGAGGTCGCCGTCAAGGTGGAGAACCGGACGCTGGACAGCGAGCGGGATCAGGCCCGCTTCCTGCGCGAGGCGCGGGCGGCCGGCCGGATGTCGTCACACCCGCACGTGGTGGACCTCTTCGACGTGGGGGTCACCGTCGACCAGCACCCCTACCTGATCATGGAACTCTGCGACGGCTCGTACGCCGAACGGATGCGCACCTCGCCGCTGGGCCCGGTGGAGGCCCGCGACCTCGGCATCAAGATCGCGGACGCGCTGGCCCACTCGCACGCCGCCGGGGTGCTGCACCGGGACGTGAAACCGGCGAACATCCTCTACTCGCCCTTCAACTCGGCGGTGCTCGCCGACTTCGGGCTCGCCGTCCTCGCCGAGCACCGGGACGCCTCGGTCACCCTGGAGGTGCTCACCCCGGCGTACGCGCCGCCGGAGATGTTCAGCCACAGCCCGCCGTCGCCGGCCGTCGACGTGTACGCGCTCTGCGCCACCCTCTACGCGGTGATGCACGGCCGGCCGCCGCGCTGGCAGTCCGAGCGCAACCCGAGCCTGGTCACCGTGCTGGAGATGTTCAACCAGCCACTCCCCGCCCTACCCGGGGTGCCGGACGAGCTGATCGACGTGCTGCGCGCCGGCATGGCCAACGACCCGGCCGAGCGTCCCTCCGCCCTGGAGTTGCACGACCTGCTCACCAACCTGCCACTCGGCTCGCCGGCGGCACCGGTGAGCGGCGCTCCGGTCAGCGGTGGCGCGACGCTCTCCGGCCCGTACGCGGCCAGCCAACCGGTGCCCCGCCCGCCCATCGAGGACACTCAGCGAGCGGTCCCCGCCGGTCGGCGTTGGCGGCGCTGGCTCTTCGGCGGCGCCGGGGTGCTCGCGCTCGCCGCCCGGACGGAAGACCGTCGTGTCGGGGAAGAGGTGAGATCCCGGTGGTCG
>NZ_JAKKFF010000358.1 GCF_022229015.1 Micromonospora foliorum | reverse complement strand
AAGCCGGAGACGCCATCCGATCTAGGCCCACGTCACGGAAGTTCAGACGTGCGCTCTTCCGATCGGCCGCCTCGGCCGCCCCGGGCGTGTCGTTGGACACCTGGACGGTGTCCAGTCGGGCGACCGCCTCGATCGGCCGCCGGTCGGCGACGGCGAGGCACACCTGCCCGGGCTGACGAAGGTCGCGGGCGCGGGCGCTGTCCCCGCCGTGGCTGATCAACCGGGCCGGCTGGGCGCCTTCGGTCGCCACCTGGTCGCCGAGGGCGGCCTGTCGAGCCGCCGCGTAGCCGTACGCGGCGAGGCTGCTCGGGCGCAGCTGGCCGGCCCGCCCGGCGCGGACGAAGCGGGCCAGGTCGGCGGCCACGTCCCGCAGCACCCGCAGGCAACCGTCGCTGTCGCCGTTGTGGTCCAGGGCCACGGCGTTGCGTAGCCGGATGCCCGGCGCGGCGAACGTCTCCTCCGGGATCCCGGCGGTCAGCCCGAGCTGCCGGGCCCGCTCGATGGCGCCCAGGGCATACCCGTGGAAGCTGAGGTAGCTGTAGGCCATGGCCAGGTCGTGCCAGCCCCAGGCGGTGTCCCGGTCCGGGTCGGCGACGGCGCCGAGCGCCCGGGCCGCCCGGACGAGGTGCATGACGCAGCGGTCCAGTGCGCCCTGGTGGTGCGCGGCGAGCGCGGCCAACGCGTTGAGGTGCCCGTGCAGATAGGGCTCGGCGAGGTCGCGGACCGCCGCCGACGCCTCTTCGATGGCCCGGGTGAACTCCGCGGTCCGACCGAGATTGATCAGCGCGGAGAGGCGCTGCACCATCGCGTCCGCCCGTGCCGCCGGGTCGGTGGTGGTGCGGATCACACGCTCCAGCAGGACGTACGACTCCGCGGAGCGGCTGGCCTCCTGCAACGCCCGGGCGTGCGTGAGGGCGTCAACCTGGTCATCGACCCGGTCGAGCCAGCCCACCCGCCAACCTCCTGTCGTGCGCGCCTGGGCGCACCTGTTCGTCACGTCGCTCGCGACGCTTCATGATTATGTCGTGAGTACTTTGCCGCAACACCCCCCCGGAGGGACAGGCCCCATCCGGCCGTCGGCCGCAGTGGCCCGAACGGCCCGTGCGCTCGCCGCCGCCGGGGTCGGCTCCGCCCGGGTGGAGGCCGAGGTGTTGGCGGCGTACGTGCTGGGGGTTCCCCGGGGTCGGCTGGCGCTCGCCGACGACCTCGGCGACGACCAGATGGTGCGGCTCGACGAGCTGACCCGCCGCCGCGCCGCGCGTGAGCCCTTGCAGCACCTGACCGGTCGGGCCGGGTTTCGGCACCTGGAGCTGTCGGTCGGCCCGGGTGTCTTCGTGCCCCGGCCGGAGACCGAGCTGTTGGCCGGCTGGGGCGTCGAGCAGGCACAGAGCCGGCCCGACCCGGTGGTGGTTGACCTGTGCAGCGGTTCGGGCGCGATCGCTCTGGCGGTGGCTCAGGAGCTGCCGGGGGCGCGGGTGATCGCGGTGGAGCGGTCCCCGGCGGCGCTGGCCTGGCTGCGGCGCAACGCGGCGGAGCGCGCCGCGGCGGGGGACCGGCCTATCGAGGTGGTCGAGGCCGACGTGACCGCGCCGGACCTGCTGGCGGAGCTGGTGGGCCGGGTGGACGTGCTGCTCTGCAACCCGCCGTACGTGCCGGACGACGTGGTGGTCCCGCCGGAGGTGGCCGGGCACGACCCGGCGGAGGCGGTCTTCGGTGGCGCGGACGGTCTGGTGGTGATCCGGCCGGTCGTCGCCCGGGCGGCGGTGCTGTTGCGCCCGGGGGGCGTGTTCGGCGTCGAGCACGACGACACCCACGGCGCGGCGGTGCCCGGGCTGCTCGCCGAGGACGGCGGCTTCACCGCTGTGGCGGAGCATCTGGACCTCACCGGGCGTCCCCGCTACGCGACCGCGTCCCGACGGGCGGACGGCCAGCACGCCCCGATCGGGGCGGCGTGGCAGACTGACTCCTCGTGATGCTCTACGACTGCCGGTCGCCCGCCGATCGGGACCGCGGCATCGCTGCGGCGATCGAGGCGGTCAAGAACGGCGAGCTGGTTGTTCTCCCGACGGACACCGTGTATGGGATCGGCGCGGACGCGTTCACCCCGTACGCGGTGAAGGCGCTGCTGGATGCCAAGGGCCGGGGTCGGCAGATGCCGCCGCCGGTGCTGATCGGCTCGCGGCACACCCTGGACGGGCTGGTCTTCTCGCTGCCCACGGCCGCACGGGACCTCGTGGAGGCGTTCTGGCCGGGTGCCCTGACGATCGTGGTCGAGCACTCACCGAGCCTGCAGTGGGACCTGGGCGACAAGACCGGCACGGTGGCGGTGCGGATGCCGCTGCACCCGGTGGCGTTGGAGGTGCTGCGCGAGACCGGCCCGATGGCGGTCTCGTCGGCCAACAAGACCGGCCAGCCGGCCGCGGTCACCGCCGACGAGGCGCGTGACCAGCTCAGCTACTCGGTGCGGGCCTACCTGGAGGCCGGGCCCTGTCCGGACCCGGTGCCCAGCACGATCGTGGATCTGACCGGTGAGGTGCCGCAGCTGTTGCGGGCCGGGGCGATCCCGCTGGAGAAGCTGCGCGACGTGGTTCCGGATCTCGTCGACGGTCGGGCGGCCTGAGTGCCCCCGTTCACCGTTCTGCACGTCTGCATGGGCAACATCTGCCGCTCGCCGATGGCGGAGCGGCTGCTGGCCCTGGCGGTGCGGGAGCGGCTGACCCGGCGTGCTCAGGACCCGGCTCAGGCCGAGGAGTTGGTGCACAGCCACAGCGCCGGCACGGGTGGCTGGCACGCGGGCGAGGAGATGAACCCGCCGGCGGCCCGGCAGGTCACCGGCCGTGGTGGGGACGTGGCGGGGTTCGCCGCGCGCAAGCTGCGCTCGGATCACATCGACGCCGCCGACCTGGTCCTGACCGCCACCGCCGACCAGCAGGAGTACGTGGTGGCGCTTCGTCCGGACGCGGCGGCCCGCACGTTCGTGCTGGGTGAGTTCGGCCGGCTGCTGGCCGCGGTGGACGCCGCCGCGCTGCCGCCGGGCGACGCCACCCCGGAGGCCGTGTACGCCCGGGGGGTGGCCCTGGTGGCGGCGGCTCACGACGCGCGCCTCGGCGCCTCGGCGCTGGCCACCGATGATCTGGACGACCCGTGGGGTCGTGGCGACCAGTGCTTCAGCCGGGTCGCCGACGAGATCGAGGAGACGGTCCACCCGCTGGCCGGCGTGCTGCTGCCCTGAGCGTGCTGCGAGTTTCCTCCGGGTTTGGGGAAAACCCAGGGCTAAAGGGGCGTTCCGGGTCATTCTGAACGGGTCCTAGCGTGACCGGCTCCTGCGGGGAGAGCTGATGATCCGGGCCCAACTCGACAAACTGCTGACCGTGGTGATCGCCGGAGTGCTGGCCGGGCTGGTGCTGGCCGCCGCCGCCCTGCCCGCGGCCCTGGTCCTCGGGATCGGCTTCAGCGCCCTGTCGACGCCGTACTCGGAGCTGCCGAACACCCTCCGGACGCCGCCCACCGCGCAGCGCTCCAACCTCTACGCCAACGACGGCACCACCCTGATCACCTCCTTCTACCAGGAGGACCGGGTGGACGTGCCGCTGCACGAGGTGGCCCCGGTGATGCGCCAGGCGATCGTGGCCGCCGAGGATGTCCGGTTCTACCAGCACAGCGGGGTCGACCTGCGGGGCGTGGTGCGCGCGTTCACCGTCAACAAGCGCGACGGGCGGACCCGGCAGGGCGCCTCCACGCTGACCATGCAGTACGTCCGCAACGTACTCAGCAACGACCCTCGGCTGACCGAGGCGCAGCGGGACGCCGCCACCGAACTCACCACCGTGCGCAAGCTCCAGGAGATGCGGTACGCGCTCGCGTTGGAGCGGGAACTCGACAAGGACGAGATCCTCACCCGCTACCTCAACATCGCCTACTTCGGCGCCGGGGCGTACGGCATCGCGGCGGCCAGCAAGCGGTACTTCTCCCGGTCCCCGGCCGAGTTGACCCTGGCCCAGGCGGCCCTGCTCGCCGGTCTGGTGCGTTCGCCGGACAGCGACGATCCGATCAACGGCGACGCCGACAGCGCGGTGGCCCGGCGGTCGTACGTGTTGGAGCGGCTGGTGGAGTCGGGGCAGGTGCCGGCGGACGCGGCGGCGGCGGCGCGTGCCGAACCGTTGCAACTGCGGCCCAGCGAGACCCCGAACGACTGCACGGGAGTGCCCGACGCGCACAACGACTGGGGCTTCTTCTGCGACTGGTTCACCCGCTGGTGGAGCAGCCAGGCCGCGTTCGGGGCGACCGCCGACGAGCGGCAGCGCGCGCTGCGCCGGGGCGGGTTCTCCATCGTCTCGTCCCTGGACCCGGGGGTGCAGCGGGCCACCACCGAGCAGGTGCTGAAGATCTACCCGACGACCAGGGCCGAGGCGGTGCCCACCGCCGTGGTGCAACCGGGCACCGGGCGGGTGTTGGCGATGTCGGTCAACCGGGCCTACAGCGTGGCGGACAATCCGGTCGGGCAGAAGAACCGCCCGAACACCGTCAACCAGTTGGTCGCCGGCGGTGGCGCGATCGAGGGGTACCAGGGCGGCTCGACGTTCAAGCTCTTCACCCTGCTGGCCGCGCTGGAGTCCGGCCTGCCGCTGTCGACCGACTTCGTGGCGCCGTCCCAGTTGCTCACCCGCTTCCCGGTGACCGGGGAGGCGAGTTGCGACGGACGGTGGTGCCCGGCGAACGCCAGCCCGTCGTCGATGGACGGCCCCCGCACCATGTGGAGCGCGTTCGGCCGCTCGGTGAACACCTACTTCGCCTGGCTCACCGAGAAGGTCGGCGCCGACCGGGTGGTGGAGATGGCCGAGCGGCTCGGCATCGTGCTGCGGGCCGAGTCCGACGCCAAGCTGGCCCGCTACGGCGCGAAGGACTGGGGTCCGTTCACCCTGGGCGTGGCCGCCACCACCCCGTTGGACCTGGCCACGGCGTACGCCACGGTGGCGGCCGAGGGGACCTGGTGCGCCCCGCTGCCGGTGGTCTCGATCACCGACTCGGGCGGCCGGCCGGTCGACGCCGCCAAGCCGGACTGCCGACAGGTGCTCGACGCCGACGTGGCGCGGGCGGCCACCGACGCGGCCCGCTGCCCGGTCGGCGACCAGTCGATGTACGGGCGCTGCGACGGCGCCACCGCACCCGGGTTGCGGGCGAAGCTCGGCCGTCCGGTGGCGGGCAAGACCGGCAGCTCGGAACGGTACGAGACGGAGACGGTGGTGGCGTTCACGCCGCAGCTCGCGGTCGCCTCGATGGCCGCGAACCCGGACGATCCCCGGGACGCGGTCGGTCAGGCTGTGCAGGCCCAGTTGGTGAACGCGGTCGGTGAGGTGCTCGCCTTCGCCCTGCGCGACCAACCGGTCCGCGACTTCGTCCCGCCCAGCGAGCGAACCGCCTTCCAGACGCAACCCCAGGCCGGCAACTGACCGCGGGTGGTCAGTGGGTCTGCTCGGCGTTGCGGGCTATGTTGCGGGCCATTCCGCCGAAGACCACCGCGTGGAACGGGGCCACCGACTTCCAGTAGGCGTGCCCGGCCAGGCCGCGGGGCAGGAAGACCGCGCGTTGCTGGTAGCGGCTGCGGCCGTCGTCGGCCGACAGCACCCGCATCTCCAGCCAGGCCCGGCCGGGTAGCCGCATCTCGGCGCGCAGTCGCAGCAACTCGCCCGGGACGATCTCCTCGACCCGCCAGAAGTCCAGTGCCTCGCCGACCTGGAGGCGGTGCGGGTCGCGTCGACCCCGGCGCAGCCCGACCCCGCCGACCAGCCGGTCCAGCCAGCCGCGGATCGACCAGGCGAGGGGGAACGAGTACCAGCCGTGTTCGCCGCCGACGCCCTCGACGACCCGCCAGAGCGACGCGGGCGACGCGTCCACCGCCCGCTCCCGGACGTCGGTGTAGGCGCTGCCACCGGACCACACCGGGTCGGTGGGCAGCGGCTCGGCTGGTGCGTCCGGGCCGCTCGCGTTCGACCAGCGGGTCTCCACCTGGGCGTCGCGCACCTTGGCCAGCGCTAGCGCCACCGCGTCGTCGAAGCCGGTCAGCCCACCCGGCGGGTCGGGTACGTAGCGGGCGATGTCGTGTTCGTCCGCGACCGCCTCCTGGATCAGGCTCTCCACCAGCGGGCGGGCGATCTTGTTCGGCACCGGGGTGATCAGGCCGACCCAGTGCGAGGAGAGCGACGGGGTGAGCACCCGGACCGGCACGATGAAGCGCCGGCGCAGCCCGGCCACCCGGGCGTAGCGCTGCATCATCTCGCGGAACGTGAGCACGTCCGGCCCGCCGATGTCGAAGCCCCGGTTGACGTCCGGCGGCAGCGCGGTGCAGCCGACCAGGTAGTTCAGCACGTCGCGGACGGCGATCGGCTGGATCCGGTTGCGGACCCAGCGCGGCGTGACCATGGCGGGCAGTCGCTCGGTGAGGTAGCGCAGCATCTCGAACGACGCCGAACCGGAGCCGATGATCACCGCGGCCCGGAGCACCGCCGTGGGCACCCCGCTGGCCAGCAGGATCCGGCCCACCTCGGCTCGGGAGCGCAGGTGCGGCGAGGGGGCCGCGTCGGTCGCCGGCAGCGGACCGCCCAGGTAGACGATCCGCCGTACGCCGGCCGCGCGGGCAGCCGCCGCGAAGTTGGTCGCCGCCGCCCGGTCGGCCGCCTCGAAGTCGGACCGGCCCAGCGAGTGCACCAGGAAGTACGCCACGTCCACGTCGGCGAACGCGGCGGCCAGCGTCTCCGGTCGGCTGAGGTCTCCCTCGACGATCTCGGCCGCCGAGGCCCAGGGCACGTCGCGCAGCCGCACCGCCTTGCGGGCGAGGCAGCGCACGGTGTGCCCGTCGGCGAGCAGCAGCGGCGTCAGCCGCCCGCCGATGTAGCCGGTCGCTCCGGTGACGAGGCATCTCACAGGTCCCAGTCTGCGGCCCCCTAGACTCGTTCGCTGTGGAGACCGAGACGAGCACCTTCTGGGGGCCGGATTTCGCGCAGCTCAGGGCCACCGACCCGGAGATCGCCGGGGTGGTCCTCGGCGAGCTGGACCGGTTGCGCGGCGGCCTGCAGCTCATCGCGAGCGAGAACCTGACCTCGCCGGCGGTGCTGGCGGCGCTCGGCTCGACGCTGACCAACAAGTACGCCGAGGGTTACCCGGGCCGGCGCTACTACGGCGGCTGCGCCGAGGTGGACCGGGCCGAGGAGATCGGCAACGCCCGGGCCAAGGAGCTCTTCGGTGCCGAGCACGCCAACCTCCAGCCACACTCCGGGGCGAGCGCCAACCTGGCCGCGTACGCCGCGCTGGTGCAGCCGGGGGACACCGTGCTGGCGATGGACCTGCCGCACGGCGGGCACCTCACCCACGGCAGCCGGGTGAACTTCTCCGGCAAGTGGTTCCACCCGGTCGGCTACCCGGTGCGGCCGGACACCGAGCAGATCGACTACGACGAGGTACGGGACCTGGCGCGGGCGCACCGACCCAAGCTGATCATCTGTGGCGCCACCGCGTACCCGCGCCTGATCGACTTCGCCCGGTTCCGGGAGATCGCCGACGAGGTCGGCGCGTACCTGATGGTGGACGCGGCGCACTTCATCGGCCTGGTCGCCGGTCGGGCGATCCCGTCTCCGGTGCCGTACGCCGACGTCGTCTGCGCCACCACCCACAAGGTGCTGCGCGGCCCACGGGGCGGCATGATCCTGTGCCGCGAGTCGCTGGCCCAGCGGATCGACAAGGCGGTCTTCCCGTTCACCCAGGGTGGCCCGCTGATGCACGCGGTCGCGGCCAAGGCGGTCGCGCTGCGCGAGGCCGCCCAGCCGGAGTTCCAGACGTACGCTCGGCAGGTGGTCGGCAACGCCCAGGCGCTCGCCGCCGGGCTGGCCGACGAGGGGATGCGCCCGGTGTCCGGTGGCACCGACACCCACCTCGCGCTGATCGACCTGCGGGAGGTGGGGGTGACCGGCACCGAGGCCGAGCGACGCTGCGACGCCGCGTCGATCACCCTGAACAAGAACGCCATCCCGTACGACCCGCAGCCGCCGATGGTGGCCTCCGGCATCCGGGTGGGCACCCCGAGCGTCACCACCCAGGGGATGCGTGAGGGGGAGCTACGCCAGGTGGCGACCCTGATCGCCCGTGCGGTGCGCACCGATCCCGGTGCTCCGGGCGGTGCCGACGAGTTGACCCGGCTCGGTGCCGAGGTGTCCGAGCTGGTCGCGGCGTTCCCGGCGTACCCCCGTGGCTGAGCCCGGGGTGGTCGAGCAGGGCACCGACCGGCGGTGGCGGCTGCGGCACCTCCCGGTGCTGCTGGCCGCGTCGGCGGCGCTCGCCGCGGTCGCCGCCG
>NZ_JAKKFF010000357.1 GCF_022229015.1 Micromonospora foliorum | reverse complement strand
GGCGGCGGTCGGCGCGGCCGAACCCGCCGGCGCCGCCGCGGCGGCCAGGGTGAGCACCGGAGCCGGGCTCTCCGGCTCCTCGGCACCCGGCGCCGGCTCGTCGATCCACCGCGAGACGTTGCCGTCCGAGTAGGTCTGCAGGGTCTTGAAGACCATCGAGTCGACCTGCGGCAGCGGCCCCAGCGAGACCGGGAACTCCTGGAACTGACCCGGCTTCACCCCGGCGTCACCGGAGGCCGTCCAGATGACCTTGGAGACCGCTTCGGTGAGCTGACTACCATGCACGTCGATCGGCGGATCCACCTTGCGCTTCTCGGTGGCGACCGTCCAGCCGGGCACCGGCATCGTCGACACCGAGCCGACCGGGGCGTTCTCCGGGAACACCACCTCGAGCTTGACCGTCGACGCGCTGTCGCTCTCGTTCGGCACCCGGAACGCCACCCGGGCGTAGCCGCCCTGGGTCGCTTCCTTGGGGTTCACCGTGACGTGCGCGGACGCCGGTCCGGCGAAGCCGAGCACAGCGGTGGCGGCGGCGGTGAACGCCAGGGCGGCAGCGGCGGTTGCGGTACGCCGGAATCGGCTCATGGGTTTCGCGAACCTCTCTAACGGATGGGCACGGTGGCGGTCACCGTGGCCTGGTCGATGTCGGTCGTTCGGGCGGTGATCTTCAGTTGCCAGTCGCCGGCGGTCGGCAGGCTGATGTCGCCGTAGGCGTGACTGTCCGTCAACCGCAGCAACGGCACCTCGATCGGCTCGATCCCGGCCGAGGGCAGCGCCACGGTCGCCTTCCACTCCGCGACCAGCAGTGGCTGGTTGTCCTTGCCGTACGCGTACAGGTGCACCGAGTTGTTGCCCCGCTCGGCCGGGCTCACCTCGACCTCGACGGACAGCAGCGGGCTGGAGAGCCTCGTGCTGAAGAGGCCGGCCTCGGCCCCGGCGGACGGGCTGGCCGCGGCGGTGCGGGCGGGCGTGGTCTGCACGAGCGTGGCGGACACGGCCAGCACCACCACGGTGACGGCCAACTCCACCAGGACCGCCCGGCGCACCGGCGCCGGGCGTTGCGCCGCGACGCGGCTGCGCACCAACTGCCGGGAGTACACCGCCACGCCGATGACCAGTGCGAACAGCCCGATCTTGGCGAGCAGCAGGCGCCCGTACGTGGTGTCGAAGAGCGCCTGCGGGGTGGCCACCTCGATCAGCGCCTGGACGGTGCCGGCCAGCAGCAGCGCCGAGACGGCGAGCGCCGCCCAGCGCGACCAGATCGGCAGGATCGCGCCCAACTCCCGTTCGTCGGCCTGCCGCAGCAGGAAGACGGCGAGCATGAGCAGGCCACCCAGCCAGACCGCCATGCTGCCCAGGTGGACCGCGTCGACCACCACGGAGACCGCCGGCGCCGGGGAGGCCGCCGCGTGCCCGGCCAGCGGCCAGGTCAGCAGGGCGGCGCCACCCAGCACGGCCAGGATGATCGCGTCAGCGCGGGCGGCGGGCCGGGCCAGCAGCGGGCGGAGCAGGAACACGGATGCCGCCAGCAGGCCGAGTCGGACCAGGTGGGCGGCACCGAAGGCGCTGCCGAACACGCTGCCGAACCCCTCTCCGGTGACGTCGAGGAGACCACCACCGGCCGTGTAGGGCACCTGCAACCACAGGTCGGCGAGGGTGGCGAAGGCCACCAGACCGAGGCCGGTCCAGGCCAGCCGGGTCGGCCCCCGCCGGGAGAGCCGCCGTGGCCAGAGCGCGGCGAGCACCAGCGCCGGCCCCACCAGCAGCACCAGGCCGGCGTAGCCGAGGAAACGGGCCACCTTAACCGCCGTCTCCACCACCGGATTGGCGCGGCTGTCCGTGCCGGTGTCGACGGGTGGCGTCGAGGGTGCGCCGACCGAGTAGGTGAACGCCCCGGAGACCGGGTGGCTGTCGGCGGAGATCACCCGGAAGCTGACCAGATAGGTGCCGTGGGCGCCGGCCGGATCCACCGGAATGGTCACGACCGTGTCGCCGAACGACGGTTCGCCCCGGTCGGCCCGGGAACCGTCCGGCGCGATGACCCGGATCTTGCCGGGCACCTTGCGGACCGCCTCGCTGAACGTGAGGACCACCTCGGACGGCCCGCTCGGCACGATGGACGCGGCGGCCGGACTGCTGCTCTCCAGCACCGCGTGGGCGCTGGCGGAGGTGGCTGGCGCGATCAACAAGGCGACGACGGTGACCAGGAGGCCGGCGGCTGCGGCCAGCCGGGCGGCCCAGCGGCGGGGGGCGACAGTCATGCCGGCCATGGTCGCCGATGGGTGTCCCATTCGGCGACCCGAGGGGGGTGGTCGCTTCTGTGGTCGCACGTCATGACCTGGTAGTCGGCCCGGGGCGGGGAAAAGTTCCCGACGTGGCGCAGACCATCCAAGGGCCGAACGACCCGGACGCTGGGCCGGGTGCCGCGTAACCTGATGTGTCGTGATCCCTGTCCCGCGTGACTCCGGCGCCGCCGGTCCGGCAGAGCCGGCCGACGAGGCCGCCCGGGACCCGGCGACCGAGTGGGCGCTGAGCGCCCGCGACGGCGACCCCACCGCCCAGGCGGCGTTCGTCCGGCTGACCCAGGCCGAGGTCTGGCGGTTCGCCGCCGCTCTGGTCGACCCGGACACCGCCGACGACCTGACCCAGGAGACCTACCTGCGGGCGTTTCGGGCCCTGCCCGCGTTCGAGGGTCGCTCCAGCGCCCGCACCTGGCTGCTCGGCATCGCCCGGCGCGCCTGCGCCGACCACCTGCGCACCGTGATCAGGCGTCGGCGACTCGACGAACGCCTGGCGGCCAACGCGTACACCGACCGGCCGCACCCGGACCCGGCCGGCCAGTTCGGCGCCGCCGACCTGGTCCGCCGCCTCGGCCCCGAGCGGCGCTCCGCGTTCGTGCTCACCCAACTGCTCGGCCTGTCGTACGCCGAGGCCGCCGCCGTGGAAGGGGTGCCGGTGGGGACCATCCGTTCCCGGGTCGCGCGGGCCCGGGACGACCTGGTCGAGGCGGTCGGCGACGCCCTGACCGGCTGAGCGTGGAACTTCCGGCGCGGACGGGACGACAAATGAGCGTGACAGCACCTTCCACCCGCGGCGGCCGTTGGCCCCTGGTCCGCCCCTGGCTCGGCATCGCGGCCCGACTCGGCCTCGCCGCCGTCTGGCTGGTCGCCGGCGCCTCGAAGGTCAGTGACCTCGCCGCCTCCGGGCGGGCGGTCAACGCGTACCAGGTGCTGCCGTACGACGTGGCGACCGTGATCGGTGCGGCCCTACCGTTCGTCGAGCTGGCGTTGGGCGTGCTGCTGCTGCTCGGGCTGGCCACCCGGCTCGTGGCCGGGGTCTCCGCCGCGCTGCTGGTGGTCTTCATCGCGGGGATCGCCTCGGCCTGGGCTCGTGGGCTGGCCATCGACTGCGGCTGCTTCGGCAGCGGCGGGCAGCTGGCGGCAGGGCAGGCCCCCAGTTACCTCCCGGAGATCCTCCGGGACCTGGGATTCTTGGTTCTGGCCGGATTTCTGCTGATCTGGCCACGTACGCCGGTATCGGTGGACGGGTGGGTGTCCGGCGAACCCGTTGTGGAGGACGAGGATGAGTAGTCGCAAGGGGCAGCGGGACGCCGCCCGGGTGGTCCGCGAGCAGTTGGCCCGCGAGCGGCGCCGCCGCCGCACGATCTGGGTCTCCGCCGCCGCGGTCGTCGTCCTGGTCATCGCCGGCGTCGTCGGCTGGGTCGTCTGGTCCAACCAGCGCTCCGACGACTTCACCACCCCACCCGGCGCCAACGCGGCCGGCACCGGCATCGTCACCGGCGGCGGCCCGGTCACCGTCGACGTCTACGAGGACTTCCTCTGCCCGGCCTGCAAGCAGTTCGAGCAGACCAGCGGGTCGACGCTCGAACAGCTGGTGGCCGAGAACAAGGCGAAGGTCGTCTACCACCCGGTCGCGTACCTCAACCGTTTCTCCACCACCGACTACTCCACCCGCTCCTCGGCCGCCTCCGGCTGCGCGGCGGCGGGCGGCAAGTACCACGAGTACGCCAAGGCGCTCTTCGCCCAGCAGCCGCCGGAGGGCAGCGCCGGGCTCACCGACGACCAGCTCATCGACATCGGCGCCGGCGTGGGCCTCGACCGGGGATCGTTCGGCGGCTGCGTGAAGGACCAGACGTACCGGACCTGGACCGAACACGTCACCGACGACGCCAGCCGGAGCAACGTCACCGGCACGCCTACCGTCAGGGTCAACGGTCAGCCCCTCGAGAACCCCACCTCGGACGCTCTCACCGCAGCCGTGGCGGCGGCCGGCAAGTGATCCGTACCCTGCTGGGCCGCGCCGGCCTGATCGCCGCCGTGGCCGGCGCGGTGACGCTGATCAGCGCGGCGCCGGCCGCCGCGCACGGCGCGGACGCGCCGGACGGCACCGACTACCGCACCCGGACCACCGGGGTCGCACCGGCGCGGCCCGGGCTTGAGGTACGCGTCATCGAGGCGGGCGCCCGACTGGAACTGACCAACCGCACCGGCCGCGCCATCGAGGTCATCGGCTACTCCGGTGAGCCGTACCTGCGCGTCGGCCCGGACGGGGTCTTCGAGAACAGCCACTCCCCCGCCACGTACCTGAACCGCACCATCACCGGGGACACCGCGCTCCCCGCCGAGGCCGACCCGGCCGCCCCACCCTCCTGGCGGCGGATCGACGACGGCACCACCGCCCGCTGGCACGACCAACGCGCGCTGTGGCAGGAGTCGGCACCACCGCCCGCGGTACGCGCCGCGCCGGACCGCGAGCACCGGGTCCGGGACTGGACCATTCCGCTGCGCGACGGCACCGACCCGGTGGTGATCGGCGGCACGCTGGACTGGGTGCCACCGCCGGACGCGTACACCTGGTGGGCGGTGACCATCGTGGGGCTGCTCGCGGTGGGCGCGCTCGGCCTGCTCGCCGCCACCGCCCCGGCCGGCGCCCGCGCGCTGTCCGCG
>NZ_JAKKFF010000356.1 GCF_022229015.1 Micromonospora foliorum | reverse complement strand
CGCGGGGTCGGGTCGGTGCCGCGCCGGGTGGCCAGCCGGGAGAGTCGCAGGCCGGCGAGCGTGGCGCCGGCACCGGCGGCCAGCGCGATCACCACCGAGGTCGGGACCAGATCGGCGGCACCGGCGAGGAGCAGCAGCGCCACCGCCACGGACGTGGCGGCCTCCGGTGCCGCACGGCGGGGGACGAGGACGCGGAACGGGTACGCGAGGAGCACGGCGGTCGCCTTCGTGAGGGGGCACGGGGGCGGTGCGGCGGTGCGGGACATCGGACGTTGCGAGTCCGCTACCCACGATTGCAACGATGGACGGCCGAATTGGTTACTTGCCGGTCACTCAGGGGAGACAACGACCTGTGTCACTGTACGGCGTACCGCACGCTGCTGGCACCGCCCGCCGCGAGCCGAAACGACCGGGAGTGGGATCATCGGAGGGTGAGTAAGCCCGACACGGTCCGCTTCCGGTACAACCAAGCCATCCTGGTGGCCGCGATCATCGCCTTCGTCGGCGCCCTGCCGCTGGCCAACGCCCGGGCCTACCTGCTGCCGGTGCTGCTCGTCCCGCTCGCCGTCGCGGTGTGGGCCTGGCGGGCCGGCACCGACGCCGACGCGCGGGAGCTGCGCATCCGGGCGCTGGCCGGGCAGCGTCGGATCGACTGGGACCGGGTCCTCGAGCTGACCACCGACCAGCGCGGGCGCGCCGTCGCCCGGCTCGACGACGGCCACCAGGTCACCCTGCCGGCCGTCCGTGCGGCGGATCTGCCCCGGCTGGTCGCGGCGACCGGCCAGTCGCTGCCGGACGCGCCCGGTCAGTAGCCGTCGACCACCGTGTTGATCAGCGGTTCCCCGGCGGCGAAGCGGCGTACCTGATCGCCCACCAGTCGGTAGGCCCGTGGCAACAACCCGCGCACCGACCCGGCGACGTGCGGGGTGAGCAGCACGTTCGGCATGGCCCAGAGCGGGGAGTCGGTGGGCAGCGGCTCGGGGTCGGTGACGTCCAACGCCGCCGAGATCCGACCGGTGCCCAGCTCGGCGACGAGCGCCTCGGTGTGCGCCACCGGGCCACGGGCGGCGTTGACCAGCAGCGCCCCGTCCGGCATCGCGGCCAGGAACGCCTTGTCGATCAGGCCACGGGTCTGGTCGGTGAGCGGCACCAGCACCACCACCACGTCCGCGTCGGGCAGCAGCCGGGGCAGCTCCTCGACGGCGTGCACACCCTGCTCCGGGCGGGCCGTCCTGGCGACCAGGGTGAAGCTCACGTCGAAGGGGGCGAGCCGGTCGCGCACGGCGGTGCCGATCGAACCGGCGCCGATGATGAGCACCCGCTTGCCGGTCAGCTCGTCGGTCGGGGCGTTCTCCGCGTACGTCCAGCGCCGCTCGGCCTGCGCGCGGACGAACGCCGGGAACGCCCGCAGCTGGGCGAGGATCGCGGTGACGACCCACTCGGCGGTGGAGGGGTCGTGCACGCCCCGGGCGTCGCAGAGTGTGACAGCCGGCGGTGTCCGGCCGGCCCAGGCGTCCGCCCCGGCGGAGAGCAACTGCACCACCGCCAGGTCGGGCAGCTCCCGCAGCAGCGCCGTCGCGTCCGAACCGCCCAGGAACGGCGGCATCCAGAACCGCACGTCGGTCGCCTCGGACGGCATCCGGTCGGTGTGCTCGAAGACCTCCACGGTCACGTCCGGGGGCAGCTCGCCCAGGAGGTTCAGGCCGGCCTGGTGCGGGATCCATACCTTCACGTCCGCCGACGATAGTCCCCAGCGTCCCGGCCGGTGCGGGCACGGCGGCGAACCGGCGTCGCGGGGGATGGCGCACCGTGTCGGGGCGGGCGAGACTCAGCACACCGATGTTCGACTCCGACCCGAACGAGGTATAACGAGGGGTCGGAGGGCCTGTCGGCCTCCGCCCCGGCAGACAGGTGCTCGATGACCGACGGCTCCCCCGGCCCCGCCCGGCGTTCGATCGCGCCACCCTCGGTGCTCGGCGACCCGGCGCGGTTGCGCGCACTCGCCGACACCGGGCTGGACGCCGCCCCGGACGAGGCGTTCGACAGGTTCGCCCGGCTGGTCAGCGACCTGCTGGACGTGCCGGTCGCACTGGTCTCCCTGGTCTCCGCCGACCGGCAGTTCTTCCCGGGCGCGGTCGGACTGCCCGAGCCCTGGTCGCAGCGCCGGCAGACCCCGCTGAGCCACTCGTTCTGTCAGCACGTCGTGGACATCGAGGTGCCGATGGTGCTGCCGGACGCCCGGCTCTACCCCCGCGTCCGGGACAACCTGGCCATCGACGACCTCGGCGTGGTCGCGTACGCCGGGATGCCGCTGACCGACCTCTCCGGCCGGGTGCTCGGCTCGCTCTGCGCCATCGACAGCAAGCCCCGCGCCTGGACGGCCGCCCAACTGCGGACCCTGGCCGACCTGGCCGCCGCCTGCTCGTCGGAGCTGCGACTGCGGATCGCGCTCGACGGCGCGCAGGAGGCCCGGCGGCGGGTCGTGCAGGCGCACGAGCGGCTGGAGCTGCTGGCCGGGGTGAGCGAGACGCTGGCCGGCACCCTGGACGTGAGCACCGCGCTGCGCCGGCTCGCCGCCACCATGGTGCCGCTGCTCGCCGACTGGTGCCTGCTCACCCTGATCGGGCCGACCGGTCTGCCCCGCGAGGTGGTCTCGGTGCACCGGGACCCGGCCCGGGCGGCGGACGTCGACCGCTTCGGCGAGCTGCTGCGCACCGGGCTGAGCCCCGAGTCGAGCATCCGGGCGGTGCTCCGGACCGGCCTGCCCCGGCTCGGCAGCGTGGCGTCCCTGGCCGACGTGACGAGAGGCACCACCGACCCGGAGATGGCCTCCATCGCCAGCCGGCTGGGCATCGCCTCCTACCTGAGCGTGCCGGTGCGAGGCGTCGGCGGCACGGTGCTGGGGGCGATCACCCTCGTCAACGGCGGCCAACGTCAGCAGTTCGACGACCGGGACCTGCTCACCGCGGTCGACATCGGCCGCCGGGCCGGCCAGGCCGTCGGCAACAGCTCGATGTACGGCGAGCAGCGGCACGTCGCCGAGGTCCTGCAACACAGCATGCTGCCCCGGCTGCCGGTGGTGGCGGAGCTGGAGCTGGCGGCCCGGTACCAGCCGGCGGCCGACCGGGTGGAGGTGGGCGGCGACTGGTACGACGCCTTCGTGCAGCCCGACGGCGACGTGATCGCGGCGATCGGGGACGTGGCCGGGCACGACATCGAGGCGGCGGCGACCATGGGTCAGCTGCGCAACCTGGTGCGGGGCAACGCCTTCGGCCGGCCGGACGCGGTCGGGTCGCTGATGAGCAACCTGGATGGCGCCATCCGTGGCCTGCGGCTGCCGATCGCCGCCACCGCGACGCTGGTGCGGATCTGCCCGCAGCGCGCCGGTGTGCACGAGGTGACCTGGTCCAACGCCGGGCACCCGCCGGCCCTGGTGGTGCGCGCCGGTGGGGCGGTCGAGACCCTGGAGGCGACGCCGGAGCCGCTGCTCGGCCTGGCCCGCCCGTCACCCAGGAGCAGCTGGTCGACCAGTCTGGCCACCGGCGACACCCTGCTGCTCTACACCGACGGTTTGATCGAACGGCGGGACCGCTCCATCGACGAGGGGTTGGCCGAGCTGGTGGGCCGGTTGACCGGCACCGACACGTTGCCCCTCGACGACCTGTGCGACCTGCTGCTCGCCTCGATCCGGCACCGTGAGGACGACACCGCGCTGCTGGCCGTACGGGCGCGGTGAGCGGTCCACCGGGGACCATCGGGCGGGTCGTCGGCACCCGTTGGATCTCGACGGGCCCGGCCGGGGCGCGCGGCGGGCTACCCTGGGCCGGGTGAGCGCCCGTCCCTCGTACCCTCGCATCCGCCGCTTCCGGGCGGCCCTCGCGGCGTCCTGCGCGGCGCTGCTGTTCGCCGCCGGTTGCAGCTTCGGCGAGCCGGAGCCCGACCCGGCCGGCGAGCCGCCCAACCTGCCGACCCCGTCCGCGTCGGCGAGCCCTGGCGGCGCCGGCCAGCAGGCGGTGGCGACCGTGCTCGCCAAGGGTCTGCGGGTGCCCTGGGCCATCGCCTTCCTGCCGGACGGCGGCGCGCTGGTCACCGAACGGGACAACGGCCGGATCCTGCAGGTCGGGCCCGAGTCCGGGCCGGACGGGCTGCGGGTCCGCCCGGTGCAGACGATCCCCGACGTGGCGGCGGCGGGCGAGGGTGGCCTGCTCGGCATCGCCGTCTCCCCCGACTACGCCCGGGACCGGACGGTGTTCGTCTACTACACCGCCGAGGAGGACAACCGGGTCGCCCGGCTGCAACTCGGCGGGCAGCCCACCCCGATCCTCACCGGCATCCCCAAGGCCACCGTGCACAACGGCGGTGGGCTGGGCTTCGGCCCGGACAAGCAGCTCTACGTCAGCACGGGTGACGCCGGTCAGCGCCCCCTCTCCCAGGACGTGAAGAGCCTCGGCGGCAAGATCCTCCGGATCACCCCGGACGGCAAGCCCGCCGCCGGCAATCCGTACCCCAACTCTCCGGTCTGGTCCTTCGGGCACCGCAACGTGCAGGGTTTCGCCTGGGACGCCGCGAAGCGGATGTACGCCGTCGAGTTCGGCCAGAACACCTGGGACGAGATCAACCAGATCACCAAGGGCGGCAACTACGGCTGGCCGGAGGTCGAGGGTCAGGCCGGCGACAAGCGGTTCACCGACCCGATCGCGCAGTGGGCGACGTCGGACGCGTCCTGCTCGGGTCTGGCCGCCACGGACCGGCTGCTGGTCACCGGCTGCCTGCGGGGCAAGCGCCTCTGGGTGATGGAGTTGACCGACACCGGCACGCTGCTCGGTCAGCCCAGTGAGCTGCTCACCAACCGCTACGGTCGGCTGCGCGCGGTGGCCGCGGCACCGGACGGGTCGCTCTGGGTGAGCACCTCCAACCACGACGGGCGGGGCGACCCGGCGGGCGACGACGACCGGCTCCTGCGGGTGGTCTTCGCGGGCGGTGACGGCGGGCGCAGCTGACTTCGTCACCATCGGTTCAGGTTTGCCAAGATCTTCCGACGGGCAGGTCAGACTTTCAACATGGACGGGCAACGCGACGAGCGGCACGACGACGCCGATGACCGGGACGATCCGGTGACCGGCGGCGATCGGCCGCGCCCGGCGGGTTGGCGGGTCGCCGCCGCCGGCCCGCTGCGTCGCCTCGGGCTGATCGTCGCCGTCCTCGCCGTGGCCCTGGGTGGGGCGGTGCTCGGGGCGCTGGCCGGCGGTCAGGTGAGCACCGACATCGGCCCGTTCCGGGCCGACCTCAGCATCTCCCCCGCCCGCGACGGCGGCACCACCGTCGACATTCCGCCGCTCGGCGCGCTGCTGCTCGACAGCCACGACGGGCCGACCCACCTCACCGTCCGGCTGGGCGCGCTCGACCAGGGGCGCACCGAGGCGCTGATCGACGACCCGGCCAGCATCAGCAGGGCCAGCCAGAGCGCCGTGGAGGACGTCCGCTCCGGGGTGATGCGCCTCGGCCTGCGTACCCTCGCCGCGTCGGTGCTGGTCACGTTGATCCTGGCCGGGCTGATCTTCCGCAACGTCCGGCGTACCGCCTGGGCGGGTGGGCTGGCGCTGCTGGTCACCGCCGGCAGCCTCGGCACGGCGGCGGCGACCCTTCGGCCGCAGGCCATCGAGGAACCGCGCTACGAGGGGCTGCTGGTCAACGCGCCGGCCATCGTCGGTGACGCCCGCCGGATCGCCAACGACTACACCAAGTACGCGGAGCAGTTGCAGCGCCTGGTGGGCAACGTCAGCCAGCTCTACACCACCGTCTCGGCGCTTCCGCTGTTGGAGCCGACCCCGGGCACCACGCGGGTGCTGCACGTCTCCGACATGCACCTCAACCCGACCGGCTGGCAGCTGATCCGGACGGTCGTGGAGCAGTTCGGCATCGACGTGGTGATCGACACCGGGGACATCACCGACTGGGGCAGCGAGCCGGAGGCCTCCTTCGTCGCCTCGATCGGGCTGCTGAAGAAGCCGTACGTGTTCATCCGGGGCAACCACGACTCCGGCAAGACCGCCGCCGCGGTGGCCCGTCAGCCGAACGCGATCGTGTTGAACAACACGACCACGACGGTCGCCGGGCTGACCATCGCCGGCATCGGCGACCCGCGCTTCACCCCGGACAAGAACACCTCCCCCGCCGGCAGCGGGTTGACCCAGCAGGTGGCCGACCAGGTGATCGGGGCCGGCAACCAGCTCGCCGCGACGGTCCGCAGCTCACCGCGACCGGTCAACATCGCGCTCGTGCACGACCCGGCGTCGGCCGGGCCGCTCGCCGGCACCTGCCCGCTGGTGCTGGCCGGGCACACCCACGCCCGGCAGGTCTCCAAACTGCCGCAGGCACCCGGGCAGCAGCCCACCACGCTGATGGTGGAGGGGTCCACCGGCGGCGCCGGGCTGCGTGGCCTGGAGGGCGAGAAGCCCACCCCGCTGTCGATGAGCGTGCTCTACTTCGACCAGCAGAAGATGCTGCAGGCGTACGACACCATCACCGTCGGCGGCACCGGGCAGGCCCAGGTCAACCTGGAACGACGCCTGGTGGAGAACCCGACCGCCGGCGTCCCCGCCACACCCACACCCACACCGACCGGTGGTGTTCCGGCCACACCCACGCCCACACCGACCGGCTGAGCCGACGCCCACCAGCGGGCCGGGCGGGCGCGGGCGGGTCAGCGGAGGGCGATGGCGGCCAGTGCGGCGTTGACGATGCTGCCGGGCAGCAGGTCGTGCAGTTCGTACAGCTCGGCGACGCTGCCGGACTGGCCGAACTCGTCCACCCCGAGCGGCACCGCCGGCGCGCCGACCGCCGAACCGAGCCAGGCCATCGCGTGCGACGCGGCGTCGTGCACGGTCACCACCGGCACCCGGTCGGCGAACGCGGCCCCC
>NZ_JAKKFF010000355.1 GCF_022229015.1 Micromonospora foliorum | reverse complement strand
TGAGCAGCATCAACGCGAGCAGCCCGGTGACCTCGGGGTCCTCGGGCACCAGCCGGCGCACCAGGCGGGTCAGCCGGATCGCCTCGGCGGTCAGGTCGGCGCGCAGCAACCCGGGCCCGGCCGTGCGGGCGTACCCCTCCGTGAAGATCAGGTAGAGCACGTGCAGCACGGCGGCGAGCCGGTCGGCGCGCTCCGCGCCGGTGGGCGGCGCGAACCGCAGCCCACTGTCGCGGATCCGCTGCTTGCCCCGACTGATCCGCCGGGTCATCGTCGCCTCCGGCACCAGGAACGCGCGCGCCACCTCGGCGGTGCTCAACCCGCCCACCGCCCGCAGGGTGAGCGCGATCTGCGACGCCGCCGACAGCGCCGGGTGGCAGCACAGGAACAGCAGGATGAGCGTGTCGTCGGCGTCCGCCGGTGGGCGGTCGGCGGCGGGGGCGCGCCACTGCTCCGGCAGCACCCACCGCGCCACCGTGTCCTCCCGCCGCATCCGGGCCTGCTCGCGACGCAGCAGGTCGGTCAGCCGACGGGACGCCACGGTGATCAGCCAGCCACGGGGATTGTCCGGTACGCCGTCGCGCGGCCAACGGTCCGCCGCGGCGATCAGCGCCTCCTGCACGGCGTCCTCGGCCGTGTCGAAGTGCCCGTAGCGGCGGACCAGCGCGCCGAGGACCTGCGGCGCCAGCTCGCGCAGCAGGTCCTCGGCGGGAGTCTCCGGCACCGGGTCAGCCGGCCAGGTCCTCGACACCGTCGAGCACCGGCCGGACGTCCACGTACCCACCGGGGGCGTCCGGGTCGACCAGGCCGGCGGCGATCTCGGTGGCCCGGTCGAAGCTGGCACACTCCACGATGGTGTAACCGGCGAGAACCTCCTGCGTCTCCGGGTAGGGGCCGTCGGTGACCACGGGTGCCCCCTCGCGCACCTGCACCCGGCGGGCGTGCACCGGCTCGCTCAGGCCCCGGGCGTCGACCAGCTCCCCGGACTCGGCCAGCGCCTGGTGGAAGGTCTCCATGTGCTTGTGCATCGCCGCGATCTGCTCGGCCGACATCGCCGGCCGGTCGGAAGCCCGCCCCGACAGCACGTCATAGTCCTGCTGCGACCCGTAGAGCAAAATCATGTACTTCACGGTTCTTCCCCTCCTCCTGCAAGGACACCACCCCGGCGCCCACAGGAAACGTCGAACCCCAACCCCCCACCCGGACACACCCCCAGCTCTTCCTGCCCCCCACCCAAACGGTGATCATGAAGTTAGCGTCACAACACGCCGAGTGGGATGACGCTAACTTCATGATCACCGAGGTTCGGGGTGGTGGGTGGGTGGTGGGTGGGGCCTACGGTGGCCGGATGACGGTGGTGTGGGTGGTGGTCGGGGTTTTTGTGGTTTTGGCGGGTGTGGCGTTTGGTGTTGTGCTGCGGCGGGGGCGTGCCGGTGAGGTTGGGGGCGACGACCCTCGGGCTGGGCGGGACGCTCGGGTCCGGCAGCAGCGGTACGAGGCCGAGCGGCACGGTGACCAGGGCGACACGTGGCAGCGCGGCCGGGAGTCGGGCGGGTGAGCGACCCTACTGGCCGCACGAGCGGCGCAGCCGGCTGTTGATCAGACGGCGACACCCGCCCCGGAGCATTGTGGCGGCCCCGCAGCGCCGCCCCGAGCCCACCGAGCCCGCGCGCGACACCACCCCAGCCCACCCCGGGCCCGCTGCCGTCGCAGCCCGCCCGGGCCCACCGGGCGTGAACCGTCCGGCCACTCCGCACGTGAAACCGGTGACGGGCGTTTCGGTCGTGTCGTCGGGGTACTACCAGCACGAGCACCGATGTCTGGGGAGGCACAGTGGCGGCACGGTTCGGACGCGACGCGCGGGGCCCGCTGGCGGGACTGCTGATCGCCGCCCTGGTCTCCCTCGCCTGCGCCGGCGGTGGGTTGGCCGAGCCGGAGGCCGAACGCCCCGGGGCGAACCCCTCGGCCGCCTCGCCGGGGCCGAGCACCACCCGGGCCGACAGCACCACCAGCGTGGCCGAGTTCGAGCAGGACGTCGCCGACGCGCAGGCGGTCGCCGAGCGGTACTGGGCGGCCCAGTTCAAGGAGTCCGGGCAGCGGTTCCGACCGATCCGGCGGATCACCCCGTACCAGCGCGACGGCGAGGTGTCCTGCGGCGGCCAGCCGTTGCCCCGCAACAACGCTGTCTACTGCTCGCAGGGCGACTTCATCGCGTACGACATCGCCTGGTCGGTGGCGGCGTTCCGCCAGGTCGGCGACGCGTTCGTGTTCTACCTGCTCGGGCACGAGTACGCGCACGGTATCCAGGTGCGGCTCGGCATCAACTACAGCTTCACCATCCAGCAGGAGTTGCAGGCCGACTGCATGGCCGGGGCGTACCTCGGCGACTCGGTGCGCTCGCGTGCCCTGACCCTCGCCGAAGGTGACCTGGACGAGTTCCGGGAGGGGGTGGCGGCGGTCGGCGACGACCCGGACCAGCCGTGGTTCGCGGAAGGGGCGCACGGCACCGCCGAGCAGCGCACCGACATGTTCTTCCGCGGTTACGAGGGCTCCCTGAAGGAGTGCGACCTGGGCTGAGCGGGGTTGCCCGGATCACCCTGGCGCCCGTTGCCGCCACCGGCCACCGGGGGTGCTGGCAGGATCGCGGTGTCGGTCACGACCCTGGAGGTTCCGCTGAGCAGCCATCACCCCGCCGCTGTGCTCTTCGACATGGACGGCACGCTTGTCGACAGCGAGAAGCTGTGGGACGTCGCGTTGCAGGAACTCGCGAAGGAGTACGGCGGGGAGCTCTCCGAGGACGCCCGCCGGTCGATCATCGGCACCGCCATGGCCGAGTCGATGCGCATCCTGCACGACGACCTGGGGCAGCCCGAGCGGGATCCGGAGATCAGCGCGGCGTGGATCAACGCCCGGATCCTGGAACTGTTCCGGACCGGTCTGCGCTGGCGGCCGGGCGCGTTCGACCTGTTGCGCGCGGTCCGCGCGGCGGGAATCTCCACGGCGCTGGTCACCTCCAGCCCTCGGGCGCTTGTCGAGATCGCCCTGGACACCCTCGGTCGGGACAACTTCGACGCGGTGGTCGCCGGCGACGAGGTGGTGGCGGCCAAGCCGCACCCCGAGCCCTACCTGACCGCGGCCCGACTGCTGGGTGTGCCGATCGAGCGCTGCGTGGCGATCGAGGACTCACCGACCGGGGTGGCCAGCGCGGTCGCCTCCGGCGCGGCGGTGCTGGCCGTACCGGCGGAGGTCGCGTTGCCGAGCACTGTCGGCGTACACCAGGTGGAGAGCCTGACCGGCGCGGACCTGGAGCTGCTCGCGGCGCTGCTGACCGATCGGGCCGCGGCGACCGGCTGAAAAGCCCGGCGCGGTCAGGGGCGCTCGGCGAAGACCGCGGCGACCACCTGGTAGCTGTCGAATGCCCGCGCGGCACCCGCGTACGCGGCCAGGTGGATGAACAGCTCGACGATCTCCTCCCTGGTCACGCCCGAGGTCAAGGCGATGCGCAACTGCCCACGCAGCGGCTCGTGGGTGCCGAGGGCGGCGGCGATGGCCACCGAGACCAGGCATCGGCTGCGCAGGTCCAGGCCCTCGCGGGGCCACGCCGCGCCGAAGGTCTGCTCGGTGGCGAGACGACGGAAGTCGTGCCCCACCGGCGGCTCGCCCTCGCCGAGCGGCAGGACCAACGGCTGGCCGAGCAGCCGCTCGGCGTTGTCGAGCGCCCGCTGGTAGGCGTCCTGATCGGTCATGTCACCGGCCCCGGCTCTGCGGCCGCCCGGGTCGCGGGCGGGCCGGCGCCCTGCCGGCAGCACCAGCCTGACAGTCGGCACGGGCGGCCGAGGGCGAATGGGACAGGCCGAGGCCCCCGGTCGCGCGGATGGCGACCGGGGGCCTCGGCAGTGCCGGTCAGTCGTGGGCGATGGCGCCCAGGACGTTGATCCGGGCCGCCCGGACGGCCGGGAGCACCGCGGCCACCACGCCGATGACGGCGGCGAGACCGAGGAAGACACCCATCTGCCCCCAGGGCAGGATCAGGTCGGTGATGCCCTCGTCCTTGAGGGCCTCGACCACCGCGGCGCCGAGGCCGGTGCCCACCACCACGCCGAGCAGCGCGCCGAACACCGAGATCACCACCGCCTCCACGGTGATCATGCCCATGGTCTGCGACCGGCGTAGGCCGATCGCCCGCAGCAGACCCAACTCGCGGGTCCGCTCCAGCACCGACAGGGCCAGGGTGTTGATGATTCCCAGAACGGCGATCACGATGGCCAGCGCGAGCAGGATCTGGATCATCGTGAGCAGCCCGTCGAGCGAACTGGTCTGCTGCTTGATGAACGCGTCCCGGTCGGCCACCGACACCTCGGGGCTGTCCGCGAGCAACGCTTCCACCTGCGGCTGAACGTCGGACACCCGGGTGCCCGGGGCCAACTGGATGAAGCCCTGGATGGGCTGCGGGATGGCGAAGTCCTTCGCCGCGGTCGCCGGCAGGGTCACCGGGTTGGTCAGCTGCGACGACTCGTAGATGCCGCTGATCGTGTAGGTGCGTGCCTCGCCCCGGGTCAGCTGCACGTTGACCGTGGAGCCCACCGACCAGCCACGGGAGGTGGCCGTGTCGGAGCTGGCGAGCATCTGGGTCGGCCCGAGCCGGTCGATGTCACCGGCGGTGGGCTTCGCGCCGAAGATCTGCCGCAGCGACGCGATGTCGCTGCTCGCCGCGACCCAGGTGCTCTCGCCGTCGATGCGCCCCATGTCGCCGTACTCGCCGTCGACCATCCGGACACCGGGCAGGGCCTTGGCCCGGTCCAGTACCCCCGGGTCGAAGGTCGGCGGACGCGGGCCGCCCTGCTGGCCAGCGATCACCAGTTCGGCCTTGATGGTGTCCTTGGCGAGTGCGCTGATGCTGCCCTTGGCCGAGTCGAGGATGACCGTGACGCCGGTGACCAGCGCGATGCCGACCATCAGCGCGGCGGCGGTGATCGCCGTACGGCGCGGGTTGCGCCCCGAGTTGAGCCGGCCCAGCTTGCCCGGCACCGACCAGGAGAAGATCGCGCCGAGCAGGCTCACCACCGGCCGGCTGATCAGCGGGGTCAGCAACGCCACCCCGATGAAGGCGAACAGCACCCCACCGAGGATGGTGGCCAGCGTCTGACCGCCGGCGTTGCCGCTGAGCCCGAGGAACAGCAGCACCGCGCCGACGCCGGTGACCAGCGACCCGGCCACGGTGACCTTGGTCAACGGCCGGTCCGGGGTGGCCACGTCCTGCATGGCCGCGATCGGCGGGATCCGGGACGCCCGCAGGGCCGGCAGCAGCGCCGCCACCACGGTGATCACCAGACCGACGCCGAACGAACCGATCACCGCGGCCGCCGGCACACCGATCCCGGCGAGGGTGAGCCCACCGGCGAGCTTGCCGAACAGGAACGCCAGCAGCGCGCCCACCCCGATGCCGGCCGCGAGACCGAGCACCGACGCGATCAGACCCACCGCGATGGCCTCCAGCACCACCGAACCGATGATCTGCCGGCCGCTGGCCCCGATGGCGCGCATCAGCGCCAACTCCCGGGTCCGCTGCGCCACGATGATCGAGAAGGTGTTGAGGATCAGGAAGGTGCCCACCAGCAGCGCCACCGCGGCGAAGCCGAGCAGGATCTTGTTGAAGAAGGACAGGCCCTCCTTCAGGCTGGCCGAGGCGTCCGCGGCCACCTGCTCGCCGGTCTTCACCTCGAAGTCCGCGCCCAGGGTGCGGGCCACGTCGTCGCGCAGCTTCTCGTCGGAGACCCCGTCGGCGGCCTGCACGGTGATGCTGCTGAACACATCCGGCTCGCCCAGCATCAGCCGCTGCGCCACCGGCGTGGTGAAGAAGACCTCGTTGACCCCGCCGATCGAGTCCCGGTCACCGCTGTAACCGAACACGCCGACCAGGGTGAAGTCCCGCTTCTTCGACTCGAACGCGGTGAGCACGCCGACCTTCTGGCCGACCTGCACCTTCGCGGCCGTGGCCAACGCCTTGTTGATGACGATCTCGTCCTCGGCCTGCGGCGCGCGCCCCTCCCGCAGCTGCAGCAACTCGCTCTCGCCGGTCCAGTTCTCGCCCAGCTGCGGCGGGCCGAACGAGGTGACCACCTTGCCGTTGCTGCCGATCACCCGAGCGCCGTCGGCGTTGACCACACCGGTCGCCGAGGCCGCCCCCGGCACCTGCTTCACCCGGTCCACCAGGGCGGCCGGCAGCGGGGCGACGGTCTGCTCGCCCTCCATCTCGTTGACCTGCACCTTCGGCTTCGCCGCGACGTTCACGTCGATCTCGGAGAAACCGTCGGCGAAGACCGAGTCGAAGGAGCGACCCAGCGTGTCGGTGAGCACGAACGCGCCGGAGACGAACATCACCCCGAGCACCACCGCCAGGCCGGACAGGATCAGCCGGACCTTACGGGCCAGCAGACTCTTCAGCGTCGCGCGGAACATCAGTTGCCCACCTCAGCCGGAGTGTCCAGCTTCTTCATGGTGTCCAGCACCGTCTCGGCGGTCGGCTCGATCAGCTCCGAGACGATCTCGCCGTCGGCGAGGAAGACCACCCGGTCGGCGTACGCGGCGGCCGTCGGGTCGTGGGTGACCATCACGATGGTCTGGCCGTGCTCCCGTACCGAGTTACGCAGGAAGTTGAGCACCTCCGCGCCGGAGCGCGAGTCCAGGTTGCCGGTCGGCTCGTCCGCGAAGATCACCTCGGGGCGGGAGACCAGCGCCCGGGCGCACGCCACCCGCTGCTGCTGCCCACCGGAGAGCTGCGCCGGCCGGTGGTCCAGCCGGTCCCTCAGACCCACCGTGTCGATCACCGTGTCGTACCAGGCCGGGTCCGGCTTGCGCCCGGCGATCGACAGTGGCAGCAGGATGTTCTCCTTGGCGGTCAGCGTCGGCAGCAGGTTGAACTGCTGGAAGATGAAACCCACCTTGTCGCGCCGCAGCTTCGTCAGCCCCGCGTCGCCCAGCCCGGTGACCGTCGTCTCACCGATCGCCACCGTCCCCCGGGTCACCGAGTCCAGACCGGCCAGGCAGTGCATCAGCGTCGACTTACCGGAACCCGACGGGCCCATGATCGCGGTGAAGCGGCCACGTTCGAACTCCGCGCTGACCCCCCGCAGCGCGACGACCTGAGCCTCGCCGCTGCCGTACACCTTCCACACGTCGTTCGCCCGGGCCGCGGCCTGCGCCTGCTGGCCTACCGTCGCGGTCACGTCATCTACCTCTTCCGTCTGTCCGAAAATGCACGCCGCCCCCCGATGGTCCGGCGCGACTGTTCAATCATCGGTGCTGCGTACGCCCGCTCCGTCCAACCCTGGGGGGACCCGGCGCGGATTTCCCGCTGCGGGTGCACCCCCATGTCGGATCAGGGTTGCCCCTGAGTCGACGGCCGGTCGACCGTTTTTCCCCGGCGTCGGGCGGCAGCACCGACACTTGCACCTGACGCCACAGGAGGGTCAACCGAACCAGGCCATCTCCGGTCACGGTAGGTGACGACGGCAACGGCGGCCGTCCCCCCACGGAGGGATCTTCGAGTACGCCGAGTGAGGTACCCGGGCCGCTGCGGCTACGCCCGAGGGCGGACGAGCCCCGACTCGTACGCCAGCACCACCGCCTGGACCCGGTCGCGCAGCCGCAGCTTGGTCAGCACATGCCCGACGTGCGTCTTGATGGTGGTCTCGCTCACCGACAGGACCGTCGCGATCTCGGCGTTGGACAGCCCCCGGGCGACCTGCACGAGCACCTCACGCTCCCGCTCGGTGAGCGCGTTCAGCGCCGCCGACGGCGTCACCGCCGGGTCGGGCAGCAGTTCGGCGAAGCGGTCCAGCAGTCGCCGCAGGATCCGAGGTGTCACCACCGCGTCCCCGCCGGCGACCGTGCGGATCGCCGCGATCAGGTCCTCGGCCGGCACGTCCTTGGCCAGGAACCCGCTGGCGCCGGCCCGCAACGCGCCCACCACGTACTCGTCCAGGTCGAAGGTGGTGAGCACCAGCACCCGCACCGGCAGTCGGGCGTCGACGATCGCCCGGGTCGCCGCCACCCCGTCCATCCGGGGCATCCGAATGTCCATCAGAACGACGTCGGGCAGCAGCCGGCGGGACAGCTCCACCGCCTCCACGCCGTCGCCGGCCTCCGCCACCACGTCCAGGTCGCTCTCGGCGCCCAGCACCATCCGGAACCCGGTCCGCAGCAGCGGCTGGTCGTCGGCGAGCAGGATCCGCACCGGCCGCGCCGAGGGCGCCTGATCGCTCATTCCGTCTCCCGTCCCGCCGACGTCGTGGCACGCACCGGTCATCCTCGCGTACGGGAGCCGGTGCGTCGCGGATCACCGTAGAGGCCGGCCGGTCGCCCCGTCCCGACCGCGACGACACCGCTGCGGTCGGGTCAGCGGCGTCGGCGTGCGGCGGGCGGTCCCGGGCGGCCTGAGTCGCCGCGCCGGGCGTGCACGTCGGTCAGGAGGCCGTCACTCGTCGGCGCCCGGCGCGACCGGGGTGGACCGGGAGTCGCGCAGCGGGTCAGCGCTCGCCGCCGCGACCGGGAACGGCGGCGGGGTGCCGCCGAAGCTGGGACACAACGCCTGGTGGCTGCACCAGTCACAGAGCCGGCTCGGCCGGGGCCGGAAATCCTGCCGGGCGGTGGCCTGCTCGATCGCCCGCCACAGCGCCACCACGGTGCGCTCGAAGCGGACCAGCTCGTCGGCGTCCGGGGTGTAGTCCAACACCTCGGCGTCGCGCAGGTAGAGCAGCCGCAGCACCCGGGGCACCACCCCCCGGGTGCGCCACAGCACCAGGGCGTAGAACTTCAGCTGGAACAGGGCCCGCGCCTCGAACGCCTCCCGTGGAGCGCCGCCGGTCTTGTAGTCGACCACCCGCAGCGCGCCGTCCGGAGCGACGTCGAGCCGGTCGAGATAACCCCGGATCAGCAACTCCTCGTCGACGACCGCGGAGATCAGGCTCTCGCGTTCGGCCGGCTCCAGTCGGGTCGGGTCCTCCACCGCGAAGTAACCCTGCAGCAGCCCGGCGGCGGAGCGGAGGAACTCCACCGGGCCGGCCGGCTCCGCGCCGTCGAAGATCCCGGCCAGCTCCGGCTGCTCGGTGACCAGCCGGTCCCACTGGGGGGCCACCAGGTCGCCGGCCGCCTCCGGTGTGCGGCCGGTGGCGGGCAGGTCGAACAGGCGCTCCAGCACCGCGTGCACCAACGTGCCCCGGGCCTGCTCGATGGTGGTGCGCTCGGGCAGCCGGTCGATGCTGCGGAACCGGTAGAGCAGCGGGCAGGTCTTGAAATCCGCCGCCCGCGACGGGGACAGCGAGGCCCGCACCGTCGGCGGCGCCTGCACCGCAGGGGAGGGTTGGGAGGTGGTGACCGATTCCGCCGTCATGTCGGCAAAGGTTAGGGCACCGGTGTGACACCGACCGCCGCCCGCCCCACACAGCGACGGTCCGTAGCATCGTGGCGATGGAGCAGACAACCCGGCCGCCGCGCCGACCAGACCGACGCCTCGGCCTGAACGTCGGCCGGGTGTTCGGGGTGCCGCTGCACCTCAACGGCTCCATGGTCCTGCTCGCGGTGCTCATCGCGGTGCTGTACGGCGAGTTCGCCCGCCGACAACTGGCCCTGCCGCAGCTCAGCGGCTACCTGATCGGCTTCGGGTTCGTCGTGTCGCTGCTCGGCTCGGTGCTGCTGCACGAGTTGGGCCACGCCCTCACCGCCCGGCGCTACGGCATCGGTGTGCGCGGGATCACCCTGGAACTGCTCGGCGGCTACACCGAGATGGACCGGGACGCCCCGTCGCCCCGCGTCGACCTGCTGGTCTCGCTGGCCGGCCCGGCGGTCTCCGCGGTGCTCGGCGTCCTGGCCGTCGCCGCCACGCTGGCCCTGCCTGAGGGGACCGTGGCGCACCAGCTCGCCTTCCAGCTCGCGGTCAGTAACGTCATCGTGGCGCTGTTCAACAGCCTGCCCGGGCTGCCGCTCGACGGCGGCCGGGCGCTGCGCGCCGCCGTCTGGGGGCTGACCCGCGACCGGCACCTCGGCACCGAGGTCGCCGGGTGGGCCGGCCGGGTC
>NZ_JAKKFF010000354.1 GCF_022229015.1 Micromonospora foliorum | reverse complement strand
CGCGTCCAACCCCGGCAGCATCAGCACCACCCGGCCGTCGCGCGCCGCGGCCAGTCCGCCGCGCGCCGAGGCGTACGTGGTGGCCCAGGAGAGCACCCGCTGCCGCGCCGAGCCGGTCGCGGCGATCGCGTCGTCGCCCACCGCCACCAGCACGTGCGGCGCGTCCAGGTCCACCCCGAGCCGACGGGCCCGGCTGCGCAGCGCGTCGGTGTCGCGCAGCGGGCGGGCGATCAGGTCGTCCAGCAGCTCGCCCCGCACCCGCCCCTCCGCCTCCGCGACCGTCCGGCGGAACAACAGCAGCAGCGCGGTCACCAACGCGGCCCGCTCCAGGATGCGCTGGTCGGCGTCGACCAACTCGTCGTCCGGGCGCAGCACCAGGGCGCCCAGGTTCTCCGCGCCGGCCACCACGGCCGCGTACCAGAGTGGACCCCGACGTACGCTGCGCCCCTCGGTCCGGGACGCGGCCACCGCCTCGACGATGTCCGCCCGGTCCGGCTCCTCGATCTCACCCACCCGGGCCAGCAGGCGCCCCTCGGCGTCCAGCGCCAGCAGCGCGCCGCCCAGCACCTCGGTCACCGCCGCCGCCACGTCCTCCACACCGCCGCCGCGCAGCACCAGCGCGGTCATCCGGTCGTGCGCCGCCGCGGCCCGCTCCACCGAGCTGCTGTGCGCCCGGATGGTGGTGTTCGCCGCCGACAACTCGGCCAACGCCGAACGGGTCTCGGTCAGCAGCCGGGCGGTGTCGATCGCCACCGCGGCGTGCGCGGCCAGCGACACCAGCAGCGCCACCTCCTCCCGGACGAACGGCCGGGCCGAACGGTTGGCCGCGTACAGCACCCCGATCGAGGTGGAGCCGAGCCGCAGCGGCACCCCGAGGATCGCCACCAGACCCTCCTCGCCCACCCCGGCGTCGATCTCGCCGGTGTGGTGGAAGCGCGCGTCCTCGCCGTAGTTCGCGGTGACGTACGGGGCGCCGGACTGGGCCACCAGGCCACCGAGGCCGGCGCCCATCGGCAGGCGCAGCCGCTGGAAACGGGCCGAGACCGACCCGTCGGTCACCCGCATGTAGGTGTCGCCACGTTCGTCGTCGTTGAGCGTCATGTACGCCACGTCCGCGCCGAGCAGATGGCGGGCCCGGTGCACGATCGCCCGCAGGACGTCGTCCAGGTCGCGCAGCCCGGCCAGGTCGCTGACCGTGTCGTACAGGCCGGACAGCTCGCTCTCCCGGCGGCGGCGACGCTCCAGCAGCGCGCGGACCCGCAACGCCACCGACTTGGCCTGCTCCAGCTCGGCCAGCCGGTCCGGTGGCAGCCCGGCGGCCCGCGCGGCCACCAGCGGTCCCTCGAACTCGACCGCCGCGGCCTCTCGGGCGAGCAGCTCCAGGAACTCCACCGGCGAAGACATGGTCGACATTGTGCTCAGCCCCACTAGTTGGCCGTCCAGCCCCCGTCGAGGGCGATCGACGCGCCGGTGATGAACGCCGCCGGCGGCGAGCAGAGGTACGCCAGCAGTTCGGCCACCTCCTCCGGCTCGATCAGTCGCTTGATCGCCGCCCGGGCCAGCATGATCTTCTCGATCACCTCGGTCTCGTCGATGCCGTGGCTGGCCGCCTGGTCGGCGATCTGGCTCTCCACCAGGGCGGTACGCACATATGCCGGGTTGATGCAGTTGGCGGTGACCCCGTGCGCGGCGCCCTCCAGCGCGACCACCTTCGACAGCCCTTCCAGAGCGTGCTTGGCCGAGACGTAGGCCGCCTTGTACGGCGAGGCGCGCAACCCGTGCACCGAGGAGATGTTGACGATCCGCCCCCAGCCCCGGGCGTACATGTGCGGCAGCGCCCGGCGGATCAGCAGGAACGGCGCCTCCACCATCACCCGCTGGATGTACTCGAAACGCTCGACGGGAAAGTCCTGCAACGGCGCGACGTGCTGGAGCCCCGCGTTGTTCACCACGATGTCCACGTCCACGTCGAGTGAGTCCACCGCCGCGGCATCGGAGAGGTCCACGCCCTCGGCCCGGCCACCGGCCTCGGCGGCCACCGCCTTGGCCGCCTCCAGGTTGCGGTCCACCACGAGCACCTTGGCGCCGGCCGCGCCCAGCCGCAGGGCACACGCCCGCCCGATGCCGCCGCCGCCCCCGGTGACCAGGGCGGTCCGACCGGAGAGGTCGACCTGTACGACGTGGGGGACCACCACGGGTTCTGCCGTCATGGCGCAAGAAGTTACGAGCTGTGTGCCCCCCGGCACATGGGCCAGCGACACATACTCCGTACCAAAGCTGTGTGGCCCACCCGCCCCCCGCCGCCCGCTCCCACCCCGCCGCCGCCCCCTCCCACCCGCTCCCGCCCCATCCCGCCGCGCCGCGTCTCGTGCCCCCTGCCGCGCCTCGCGCTGCAAGATCGCGCAACATCCTGGATGTAGTGGCATCCCGGCGTTACGTGGCCACTACATCCAGGATCGAGCGTGACCTTGTAGAGCAGGTGCGGGCGCGAGGCGGAGTGGTGGAGAGGCGGGGCGGCACGGGGGCGTGTCCCGTGGGGCTGGTGGGAGGGGCGCCCGTTAGGGTGTCGAACACACGTACTGCTGACGGCTGGGGAGGGGGCGGCGTGCGCGTGCTCGGTGTCGACCCGGGGCTGACCCGGTGTGGGGTGGGAGTGGTCGAGGGCGTGCCCGGCCGGCCCTGCACCCTGGTCGCCTACCACGTCGTCTACACCGACCCCGCCGACGACCTGGCGCTGCGCCTGTTGCACCTGGACCAGTCGCTGGGCAAGCTGGTCGCCGAGCATCAACCGGAGAGCGTCGCCGTCGAGCGGGTGTTCAGCCAGCACAACGTTCGTACCGTGATGGGCACCGCGCAGGCCAGTGGCATCGCCGTGCTGGCCGGGGCGCGGGCCGGGCTGCCGGTGCAGACGTACACGCCGAGTGAGGTGAAGGCGGCCGTGACCGGCTCCGGTCAGGCCGACAAGGCGCAGATGACCGCCATGGTGACCCGGCTGTTGCGGCTGGCCGAGCCGCCGAAGCCGGCGGACGCCGCCGACGCGCTGGCCCTGGCCATCTGCCACGTGTGGCGTGGCGGGACCCGCTCCAAGCTGGCCGCCGCGGCCGACCGGGCACGACGAGGAGGAGCACGATGATCGCCAGCGTGCGCGGCACGGTGACCGCGACGGGTCCGGACCAGGCCGTGATCGAGGTCGGCGGGGTCGGGCTCGCCGTGCACTGCGCCCCGGGGACCCTCGCGGAGCTGCGGGTGGGCCAGGTCGCCCGGCTCGCCACCAGCCTGATCGTTCGGGAAGACTCGCTGACCCTCTACGGATTCGCCGACGACGACGCCAAGTCGCTGTTCGAGCTGCTCCAGACCGCCAGTGGGGTCGGCCCGCGACTGGCCCAGGCGGTGCTGGCGGTACACACGCCCGACGCGGTACGCAAGGCGATCGCCAACGCCGACACGGCCGCCCTGACCCGCGTACCCGGGATTGGCAAGAAGGGTGCGGAACGCCTGGTGCTGGAGCTGCGCGACCGGATCGGCCCGGTGCCGATCGGCGCGGACGGCGTGGCCGGGGTGACCCGCGGCAGCTGGCCCGAGCAGGTCCGGCAGGCACTGGTGGGGCTGGGCTGGACGGCCGGTCAGGCCGATCAGGCGGTGGCCGCGGTCGCGGAGTCGATCGAGGGCGAGACCCCGCCGGTGCCGGTGCTGCTCAAGCAGGCCATCCGACTGCTGGGCCGCACCCGATGACCGCGTGGGCCGCGCGATGAGCGCGAGGAGTGAGCCGGGTTTGCGAGCCCCGCAGTCGCGAATGAAGGCGGCGCGATGAGCGAGACCGAAGGGCTCGTCTCGGCGTACGTCAGCGACGCCGACCGGGACGCGGAGGCCACGGTACGGCCGAGGCGGCTGGCCGAGTTCATCGCCCAGGACCGGGTCCGCGACCAGCTTGACCTTTTGTTGCAGGGCGCCATGCGGCGGGGGTCGCCGCCGGACCACATCCTGCTCTCCGGCCCGCCGGGGTTGGGCAAGACGAGTCTGGCCAACATCGTCGCCGCCGAGTTGGGCGCGGGCATCCGGGTGACCAGCGGCCCGGCGATCGAGCGTTCCGGTGATCTGGCGGCGATCCTGACCAGCCTCGCCGAGGGTGACGTGCTCTTCATCGACGAGATCCACCGGATCGCGCGGCCGGCCGAGGAGCTGCTGTACAGCGCGATGGAGGACTTCCGGGTCGACGTGGTGGTGGGCAAGGGTCCGGGTGCGACGGCGATCCCGCTGGACGTCGAGCCGTTCACCCTGGTCGGCGCGACGACCCGCTCGGGCCTGTTGACCGGGCCGATGCGGGACCGGTTCGGCTTCGTGGCACACCTCGACTTCTACGCCCCGGCGGATCTGGAGACGCTGCTGCACCGTTCGGCACGGATCCTGGGGGTGCCGATCACTCCCGAGGGCGCGACCGAGATCGCCGGTCGGTCCCGGGGCACCCCGCGGATCGCCAACCGGCTGCTGCGCCGGGTCCGCGACTACGCCGAGGTCCGGGCGGGCGGGGTGGTCGATCTCGACACCGCCCGCGCCGCCCTGATCGTGTACGACGTGGACGCGCTCGGCCTGGACCGGCTGGACCGGGCGGTGCTGACCGCGTTGGTCGACTCGTTCCGGGGTGGCCCGGTCGGGTTGTCCACCCTCGCCGTGGCGGTGGGGGAGCAGCCGGACACGGTGGAGGAGGTCTGCGAGCCGTTCCTGGTGCGAGCGGGGCTGTTGGCCCGTACGCCTCGGGGGCGGGTGGCGACGGAGGCCGCCTGGCGGCATCTGGGGCGCACGCCACCGAATGGTACATTTGGTGTAGATAGTCCACCCGTGCCCGACTTGTTCTCGTTGGATGTCGATCAGCCGTGATGTGAACGTGATCTGTGCCGCATTCGGCGTTCTCAGGTGCAGGGTTTAGACTTCGCCGCGGTCTAACAGGACGTGAGAATCCGCCTCCGCTCCGGCACCCACGGGTGCCGTGCGGGTGGCCAATGGGAAGGTCAGTAACCGTGGAATTGGCAGCAGCGGGTGGCGGGGCCGGCGGTTTCACGCCGATCCTGATGATCGTCCTGCTCTTCGGTGTTATGTACTTCATGATGATCCGGCCCCAGCAGAAGCGCCGCCGTGAGGCGGAGTCGATGCAGTCCAACCTCGGCCCCGGCGACGAGGTCGTGACCATTGGTGGGCTCTACGGCACGGTCACCGGCATCGAGGACGACACCGTCCTGATCGAGGTCGCACCGGGCGTGCAGACCCGCTACGCCCGCCCGGCCATCGCGCGGGTGGTCACCCGCGCGGAGCTGCCGAGCGAGCCGGTCACCGAGGACGCGGACACCGTCAAGGACTGACCCCTCCCCCCGGGGGGGCGGCGAGTCCGGCGTACGGCCGGTCGGCCGGCTTCCGGTCGTCGCGCCCGAACGGGGCAGCGGACGAGACGTGAAAACTGGATAGTTGGGTCGACGCCGGGCGTCGGCACGTTCCCGTGACCGTCGGCGTTCCGCGCCGGGGTGCCCGGTCCTCGTGCCGGCATTCTCGTCGGCTCAAGGCAGACTCGTCGGGCGGGACCCCCGGCCCGACACCGCCGCCGCTGCGACAGCGGCGCGACCGTACAGGGAGACAGGACAGCCGTGGCACCACCTCAGGGACAGATGCGCCCCGGGCGGCAGCTCGCCGTGCTCGGGTTCATCTTCGTGGTCCTCTATCTTTTGGTGTTCTTCGCTGGCGCCAGCGGCAGCTGGAAGGACCGGCTCGAGCCCAAGCTCGGTCTGGACCTGATCGGCGGCACGCGGGTGACGCTGGAGGCGACCAACAGCGTCGACGGCAAGCCCCCGACGGCGGAGAACCTCGAAGAGGCCCGCGAGATCATCGAGAGCCGGGTCAACGCGTTCGGCGTGGCCGAGGCCGAGGTGGTCACCGAGGGCAACCGCAACATCGTCATCTCCCTGCCCGGTGAGAACCGGGACCTCACAGACGTGGGCAGCGCGGCTGAGCTGCGCTTCCGCAAGGTGCTCAAGGCCGCCTCCGGCAGCGGGGTGGCCGAGGCGCCGCCCGCCGCCACGCCGGCCCCGTCCGGCAGCGCCGCCCCGTCCGGCAGCGCGACCCCGTCCGGCGGCGCGACGCCGACCCCGA
>NZ_JAKKFF010000353.1 GCF_022229015.1 Micromonospora foliorum | reverse complement strand
CTCCGCGCCGGCTGTGCGCCCCCGCGCTGGCTCCATGCGCCCGTGCCGAATGCTCGCCGTGCCGCGCTCCGTGCCCGTGCCCGTCGTGCCCCGTCATGCCTTTGTGCGCGTGCTCCGGCGCCGGGCGCCCGCCGTGCTTTCCACGCCGCGTCCGCCGCGCGCGCAGGATCGACTCGGATTCCAAGAAGTCGCGGTGTCTGGGCTGGTGGGATACCCCGATTTCCAGGAAACCGAGTCGATCACCGGGAGACGCACCTTGGGGCGGCAAGGGCCAGCGGGCTTGTCGCGTGAGGCGCGGGTCGCGGTCGTGGGTCGTGGGTTGTGGGGGCGCGGGTCGCGGTCGTGGGGCGCGGGTCCGTGGGTCGTGGGGGCGCGGGTCGTGGGGTGCGGGTCGTGGGTCGTGGGGTGCGGGTCGAGGGGTGCGGTTTCGGGCGGCGTGGGCGTGGTCGGCGGCATCAGCAGCGCCGGTGGTAGAGGTTGCGACGTGGAGTGCGCAGCGGGTCGAGCCAGCTGGGCGGGAGGAAGTCGGGCCGGCCGTCCGCTGCGATACGGACTGTCCAGTCGCCGCGGTGGATGAACCGGTGGTGGTAGCCGCAGAGCAGCACGGCATTGTCCAGCGCGGTCGTCCCACCGTCGGCCCAGTGTCGGATGTGGTGACCGTCGCACCACCTCGGTGGCCGATCACAACCAGGAAAGGCGCAACCGCCGTCGCGCAGGACCAGCGCGCGCCGCAACGGGCCGGTGAAGAGCCGACGCTGGCGGCCGACGTCCAGGACCTGACTGTTGCCGCCCAGCACGACCGGCAGCACGCCTGCGTCGCAGGCCAGGCGGCGGACCGCACCAGGGGTGAGGCGCGTACCGGTCTCCAGTGTTCCGGCGCGTACGCCGTTGACCAGATCGCCCATAGACACGGTCACCACCACCTGAGGACGGTCGCCGCCGTTGTCGGGCAGCTGACCGGTGCGTAGCGCCAGTCGGCAGATCTCGCCCAACGCGTCGGCGCGGCGCTGACCAGGACTGCGGTCATCGTGCTCGCCGGCTGGGGCGCAGAGCGGATCAATCGCCTCGCGTAGCAGGCTCGCCGTTTCGGTGTCGAGGTTGCCGCTGAGGCGTACCTGCCCGTTCTCCTGCTCGGAGAGCGTGACGTGCCGGCGGGCCTCGGCCCGCTCGGTGGCCCGCTCCAGAGCCTTCAGCTCAGCCTGGTCGGCCAGATCCGGGGCGACGTGCGTGAGGACGCGTTCGCCAAGCCGGCTCAGACTTGTCGGGTCGAAACGGTCAGCCCAGGTGACCAGCAGTTGGGTGGCCTTGTCCGCCACTTCGGGACCTGCTTCCACCGGGAGGGCGGCGATCGTCTCGGCCACCACCCGACCCTGCTCGACGGTGATGGCACCGCTGAGCAGCGCGTCGCGCACCGCCGGCGGGGCGGCGTCGATGGTGGCGGCGAGCTGGACCAGGTGGCGCGCATTGCGACCGGAGAGCCGGAGCCGCTCCCGCAGCCAGACTGCCGTGGACGAGGCGCCCTGGGCGACCGCGAGCCCGCGACCATCCAACTCGCGCACCAGACCGAGCTGAACGGTGGCCAACCGCTGCGCCAGCACCTGAGTCGCGTCGAGAGACGCAAGCAACTCGTCATCGGAGAGCCCCCAGAGCGCGGCCTCGGCGCAGTCGTCAACCGCACCGCCCACCTGCTCTAACGCCTCCAACATGAAATCAGAATAGAACTGGTGTACGACAACTTCGGGTTCGTGTTGATCAATGAGTGGAACTAATTTCGTCGATCATTGGGAGCCGCCCGCTCGCGCCGTGAGGCCGAAGGTGCCCGCTGGCGCCGTGAGGCCGAAGGTGCCGGCTCGCGCCGTGAGGCCGAAGGTGCCCGCACGCGCCGCGAGGCCGAAGGTGCCCGCACGTGGCACTGCTGAACCGCACTGCTGGAGTCGCCCCACTGGCTGGAGCCGCGCCCCTGGAGCC
>NZ_JAKKFF010000352.1 GCF_022229015.1 Micromonospora foliorum | reverse complement strand
CCCGCTCTCGGCGTGCAGCAGGGCGGCGAAGCCGGCCAGCAGGACGGCGAACGGGGTGACGCCCTCGGCGCGGGCCAGCTCCCGCACGGCGGCCCCGTTAGCCGCCCTGCTGGTCTTCGGCTTCCACGCCGGCACCATGCGGACCGTCGTCGCACCGGGGAGCACGGACGGCGACCCCGAGCGGCGCGTCGACCTGACCGGCGACCGGGACGCCGCCACGGCGGGTGCGGTCGGCTACGGCAGCGCGACGCCGGGGATGGTCGACCCGGACGCGGACGGCGAGCCGGTCCCCGGCGACGACACCAGCCCCACGCTGGAGTCCGCCGGAACATCCCGGCCCGCCGGGTCGACGGTCGCGGCCGAGCCGGCCACGCTCCTCGACACGGACACCGCGCAGGGCTTCCGGGACCGCTGGCGGGACGTGCAGCTGCGTTTCGTCGACGACCCCCAGGCGGCTGCCGGCGAGGCGCAGTCGCTGGTGGAGGAGGCCATCCAGGCCCTCTCCTCGGCGCTGGCCGCCCAGAAGAACACCCTGGGCGGGTGGCAGGACGCCGGCTCGGCCGACACCGAGCAACTGCGGATGGCGGTCCGCAACTACCGGGACTTCCTGGACCGCGTACTCGGTCGCTGAGTCACCCGAACGACGACTGGCGCCCCGGCCGTGACGGCCGGGGCGCCACCTTGCGTACCCCATCGTCGCCGGGCGGGCGAGACCGCCCGAGCAGGCCCGAACGGGGCGGTCTCGACCTTCGGGCGTGAAACCGCCCGGACGGGGGTAATAGGGCGCCCGCGCACCAACCAGCGCGGCGTCGGGACGAGGGGTGGCGGGATGGACGGCGACGGTCTTCGGCTCAACATGAACGGCCTGGACTACCTGATCCTGGCGCTGTACTTCGTCACCGTCCTCGGGGTCGGCTTCGCCGCGCGTCGGGCGATCCGGACCAGCGTCGACTTCTTCCTCTCCGGCCGCTCCCTGCCGGCCTGGGTGACCGGTCTCGCCTTCGTCTCGGCGAACCTCGGCGCGCTGGAGATCATCGGAATGGCCGCGAACGGGGCCCAGTACGGCGTGATGACGGTCCACTACTACTGGATCGGCGCGGTCCCGGCGATGGTCTTCCTGGGCATCGTGATGATGCCCTTCTACTACGGCTCCAAGGTCCGCAGCGTGCCGGAGTACCTGCGGTTGCGGTTCAACCGCCCCACCCACCTGCTCAACGCGCTCAGCTTCGCCGTCGCCCAGGTGCTGATCGCCGGCGTGAACCTCTACGCGCTGGCCCTCGTCATGCAGGCGCTGCTCGGCTGGCCGCTCTGGACGGCGATCGTGGTCGGCGCGGCGATCGTGCTGGCGTACATCACCATCGGCGGCCTGTCCGGGGCGATCTACAACGAGGTGCTCCAGTTCTTCGTCATCCTCGCCGGCCTCATCCCGGTCACCGTGATCGGTCTGGTCAAGGTCGGCGGGTGGAACGGCCTGATGGACGCGGTCGGCGACACCAAGCTGGGCGAGGCGGGCCTGCACGCTTGGCAGGACACCGGCAGCACGGCCAACCCGCTGGGCGCGCACTGGATCGGCATCGTCTTCGGCCTCGGCTTCGTGCTGTCGTTCGGCTACTGGACGACGAACTTCGCCGAGGTGCAGCGGGCCCTCTCGGCCAAGAACATGAGCGCCGCCCGCCGTACGCCGATCATCGCCGCGTACCCGAAGCTGTTCATCCCCCTGGTCACGGTCATCCCGGGCCTGGTGGCCCTGGTCACGGTGAAGGGCCTCGGCGCGGAGAGCGGCGACCTGCAGTACAACAACGCCATTCCACTGCTGATGCGCGACCTGCTCCCCAACGGCGTGCTCGGGGTGGCGGTCACCGGCCTGCTCGCCTCGTTCATGGCCGGCATGGCGGCAAACGTGAGCGGCTTCAACACCGTCTTCACCTACGACATCTGGCAGGCGTACATCCGCCGTGACCGGTCGGACGAGTACTACCTGCGGGTCGGCCGGTGGGCGACGGTCGCCGCCGTGGTGATCGGGATCGGGACCGCCTTCATCGCGGCCGGGTTCAGCAACATCATGAACTACATCCAGGCGCTCTTCTCCGTCTTCAACGCGCCGCTGTTCGCCACCTTCATCATCGGCATGTTCTGGAAGCGGATGAGCGCCCTGGCCGGCTTCTGGTCGCTGCTGCTGGGCACCCTGGTGTCGCTGAGCCTCTACCTGCTCTACAAGGGCGGTGTGGTCGACTTCAACTCCGACCTGGAGGAGAGCTTCTGGGGTGCCGGTCTGGCGTTCGTCACGGCGGTGGTGGTCGCCGCGATCGTCACCCCGCTCACCTCGCCCAAGCGGGACGAGGAGCTGCGCGGGCTGGTGTACGGCATGGGCGGCGTCGACCTGAAGGGCGACGTGCTCGCCGGGGACGCCGTCTGGTACCGCTCCCCGGTGCTGCTCGGTCTGATCGCGGTCGCGCTGGCCGCCCTCTTCTACATCCCGGTCTTCTGAGGAAAGGGGTCGGCAGATGAGCAACGATGGCCAGCCGGCACAGGACCCGCTGATCGACGAGGCGCAGGCGGAGCAGCGACGCTCCGCCGCGGCCCGGCTGTTCGACATCCGCCGGGTGATCGGTGGCCTCTTCGTCGCGTACGGGATCATCGTGACACTGATCGGCATCTTCGACAGCCGGGCCGAGATCGACAAGGCCGAAGGCGTCCGGATCAACCTGTGGGCCGGGCTGGCGATGCTCGTGTTCGGTCTGCTCATGCTGCTCTGGCAGTGGCTGCGCCCGGCGGAGGCGCCGGCCCCGAACGAGCGGCAACCCGACGCCTGACCGCCGGGCCGCCCGGCCCGACCGCACGGCATCCGCACGGCCCGGCCTGACCGCCGGGCCGTGCGGCATGAGCGCGGCACGAAGGGGTACGTGGGGGAAATCAGGCACCGTGTCGGACACAGGAGGCAGCACCATGACCGATCGCGATCGCCAACCGCCGCTGGAGGACAGCCCCGAGGTGGCCTCGGCGGTGGACGATGACGCCACCGTGCCGCAGCTACGCACCGGCGGTGGACCCGACCGGGACACACCGGGCTTCGCCGAACCCCGCAGCCGACCGGACGACCTCGCACCGGACACCGACGAGCTGATCGGCGACCCGTACGCGGCCGGCACCGGTGCGACCGGGACGGGCACCGGTGCCGGTGGGGACAACATCCGCACCGGGAGCGAGCAGCCCTGGGAGCCGGAGGACCTGGTGATGGCCCGCGGCCAGGACCTGACACCGGAGAACCTGGAGAAGGCCCGCCGTGACCTGGCCGAGCAGGGCCGGGCCGCGATCGAGCGCACCGTGCCCTGAGTCGGGACGACACGAGCGTGAGTCGAAGTCCTCGGTCGAGCCGAGGCAGAGTCCAGGCGGCGGTCCGGCAAGGCGGAGGTTGGCCCGGATACAACACCGGTATCCGGGCCAACCTCCAACGCGGCCGGCCGTCGTCCGGGCCCGCCGCAGGCCGGCCAGGGGCTTCGACTCACGCCCAAGGGGGGTCCCCGACCCGACCTGTGACGGTCGGGCCGGGGACCCGGGGGGAACCTGCTGCCAACAGTGCCTCACCAACCACTGGCAGCGGGTTGGTGCGTGAGCTACCCGATCAGAGCGCCGGGTAGGCGTTGCGCATGAGCTCCTGGAACTGGGCGGAGAACCACGCACCGGAGATCGGCGCGTCCGGCAGAGCACCCGACGGGTTGTTGCCGTTCCGGGCGTTGCCGCCGTAGGTCGGGTCGCACATCCGGTCGAAGCCCTTGCCCTCGTTGTTCGGGATCTCCTTGCTGGAGCCGTCCGACTCACCCGGCGGCTTCACCCAGACGTAGGCGTCGATGCCCGTGGCCGGGTTGGCCCGCGGGCGCTCGCCGAGGCCGGCGCCGGACTGGTTGCACCAGTTGCCGAGGTGGGCCCGGCGGTCGATGCGACCCCCGTTGACGTACGTGTCGACGCTGGTCGTCGCGCCCGGCCCGGTGGGCCGCGCGGAGCCGCCCCAACCGTTGCGGGACGTGTCGATCAGCATGCCGATGTTGGAGTTGAAGCCGACCGAGACCAGCTTGGTACGGAACGCCTGAGCGAAGGACAGCTCGTCGACGTAGAAGTTCCAGTCGACCCACTTGGACTGCCGCACCGACTGGCCGTTCACGTTGTCGGTGACCTTGAAGTACGGCTCAGTCAGCGCCGAGTAGTTCGCGGTGTTGGTGATGAACCCGTGCACGTTGTTGACCGTGCTGCCGGAGGCCACCGCGGCGGTCTTCAGGATGTCGGCGGTCGGGCCGAAGTTGGAGTCCCAGCCGAGCCAGCCGTGGTGTCCGGCATCGATGTAGTTGTAGACGTTGCCGATGGCACCGAGCTTGGCGAGGGCGTAGCCGACACCGTTGACGTACGCGCCGTTGGCCTTGACCGTGTCGCACATGACCGTGCCGCCGGGCTGGCCGGACGTGTTGGTGACCAGGTTCGGCAGCGAGTCGATCTCGATGACGTTGATGATCCGCAGGCTGCTGTACTTCGACTCACCCTGGATCGCGGCGATCGGGTCGATGTACTGGGCCTTGTACTTCGGCAGCTCGTCGGGGCCCAGCTCACCGTTCGAGGCGAGCGCGGAGCAGTCCCGGCCGGGCAGGTTGTAGATCACGAACTGGATGTAGCCGGCGCCCTGGCGCAGCGCCTCGTCCAGGTGCTGCCGCACCCCGAAGGCGCCGTTGGAGCTGCTGTCCGGCGTGCCGTTGATCGCGGCGATCCGGTCCAGCCAGACGGCGGTGGGGTTGTTGGAGATCCGGCTTCCGCCGGCCTCGGCGTCCGCCTTGGCCTTCCACTCGGGGTTCACGTAACCGCGCGCCCCGGCGTACGGGTTGTCGACCTTGGTGCCGGGCGGCGGCGTGGTGGGCGGCGGGTCGGTCGGCGGCGGCGTGGTGGGCGGCGGGTCGGTCGGCGGGGGCGTGGTCGGCGGAGTGGTGCCACCGTTGCAGACCACGCCGTTCAGGGTGAACGAGGTCGGCTTCGGGTTGCTGCCGCTCCACGCGCCGTTGAAGCCGATGCTCGTCGACGCGCCGGTGGCCAGGGTGCCGTTGTAGGACAGGCTCCGGGCGGTGACCTGGCTGCCGGACTGGGTGAACGTGGCCGACCAGCCCTGCTGCACCCGCTGGCCGGAGTTGGGGAAGGTCCAGCCCAGCGTCCAGCCGTTCAGCGGGTCGCCGACGTTCTTGATGGTGACGCTCGCGGTGAAACCGCCGGGCCACTCGTTGCTCGTGTACGCGATGTCGCACTGCGTCGCGGCCTGCGCCGCGGTAACCGGAATCGTTACGAGCCCACCGGCGACCAGGGCACCCGCGCCGGCGAGCGCGAGGGCCCGGCGTGGGCCGGTTAGCCTTCTCCACACATTCATGCCACTGATCTCCTTGGGCGAGACCGGGCCCAGGTACGGCCCGGCGGGACGGCCCGATGGGCGTCCTGCACGGACGGCCGTCGGCGCCAACGGGATTCTTGGGGGGCGCCCGACCCGGACGGGCGATGGTGGTGGTGGTGCCCGGCCGATGCGTCGGCCGGTCGATCGGCGGCGGGATGTCGCCCGATGAACGGTGCCCTCGACTTCCCTGCCTGCACGGTGTGGCTCTCAGAACCGCGTTCGCCGATTCTTGCATGGGAGCGCTTCCATGGCAATGGCTCGATGTGTTGGCCAGAGCGTTTCGGACGATACCTCCGACTGCGCCCGAGCGGCACGGGCCGCTCGGACCAGCCGCTACCGGATGAGCGAGGCCGGCCGGGCACGGTGAGCGCGGAACGCCGTGGCCCACTCAGAAGGTCCCGGGCCGTCCGACACGACGCTCAGCGCGGCGAAAGCCGCGTAGCACCCCTTCACCGCTTACTTGGATCAAAGGCCAAAACGCGAATCTTTCACTTCATAGGTCATGAAACCGTCTAACGTCGGTCTTAGCTCGGTTGTCGCCGAGCGCAGGACAACAGGGATGGAGTGACGCAGGTCATGGCTAAGAAGATGCTCGGGAAGGTCGTTGCGGGCGCCGCGCTCGGCGGCGCGTCGCTCCTGGTGTTCGCACCGGGGATCGCGTTCGCCAACGGCCACGAAGACGGCAAGGTCTACGCCAAGCCGCACGTCGTCAAGGCCGGCGACGAGGTCAAGCTCCTCGAGATCTGCCCGGATCGGCAGGAGCACGCGTACGTGTGGTCCAAGGTCACCGGCAAGGTCAAGCTCAAGCCGGCGCACGAAGACCGGGGCGAGGACCGCGAGTGGCGCGAGGAGGAGAACTCCTCCGACCACGACAACGGCAAGGACGAGAACGGCAAGGACGACAACGGAAAGGGCGGCCAGGGTGGCGGCGCTGCCGCCAAGGCCTACGGCGACGAGGACAGGAAGAAGTGGAAGGGCGAAGAGCGCGGCCAGGACGCCGAAGAAGAGCGGGACAATAACAACGACGACTACAAGGACGAGCACAGCTCGGAAAACGGCCGGGACAAGGGCTGCGCGTCCAAGGACGGGCACGGATCCGACCACGGCGAGGAGACCAAGTGTGAGACCAAGG
>NZ_JAKKFF010000351.1 GCF_022229015.1 Micromonospora foliorum | reverse complement strand
CGAAGCGCAAAGATCGCGGGTGCGTCCCGACGTGCCAGTGTTGTGCATGGGTTTGTGGGGCCCAGAATGAGGTGAGCATAGGGGTCTACCTCAACCAACAACATCAGGACGGGCGGGGGGGGGGGGGGGGGGGGGGGGGGGGGGGGGTGGGGGGGGGGGGGGGGGGGGTGGGGGTTGGGGGGGGGGGGGTTGGGTTGGGGGGGGGCGTGGGGTGGGGGCGGCGGGGTTTGGGGTCGGGGGGGTGGGGAGGCCGGTGACGGTGGCTTCGCCGGTGCGGTCGACCGTGACGTGCACCGGACTGTTGGCCACGCGGAGGCCGTCGACCCCTACGGCACCCAACTCTGCTCCCGCCAGGGGCGCCAGTCGGACCGTGCCGCCCGGTACGTCCGGGTAGAGCCCCGTGGCGGCCTGGAGCAGCAGCACCGCGCCCGCCGCGGCCCACGCCTGCGGCCGGCACGAGGCCGGGTACGGCACCGGGCGGCCCGCCACTGCCCGGGCGTCGCCGCCGTACAGCTCCGGCATCCGGTAGTCGAACGCCTCGGCGGCGCTGAGCAGCCCCTCGGCCAGGCCGAGTGCGGCCCCGCGGTGCCCGGCACGGGCCAGCCCACCGAGCACGATCGCGGTGTCGTGGGTCCAGATCGAGCCACAGTGGTACGACAGCGGGCTGAAGCCGGCGTCGTCGCTGGACATGGTCCGTAGCCCGAACCCGGCGGCCATGCCGTCGGTGGTGAGCAGGTGCGCGACCTGGGCCTCCTCGTCGCGGTCGAGCAGGCCGGTGCCGAGCAGGTGGCCGATGTTGCTGGTCAGCGAGTCGACCGGGCGCTTGTCGCGGTCGAGGGCCAGCGCGGGTTGCGGTCCGTGGCGACCGTCGACCCAGAAGCTCCTCCGGAACCGGCCGACCAGCGCGGCGGCGTGCTCGCGCCAGCGGTCGGCGCCCGGTCGACCGAAGGCGTCCAGCAGGGCGGCGCCGTTCACGGCGGCCTCGTGCGCGTACCCCTGCACCTCGGCCAGCACGATCGGCGCGGTGGCCAGGGTGCCGTCGCGGAACCGGACGGCGTCACCGGAGTCCTTCCAACCCTGGTTGGACAGCCCGTGCCCGGTGGTGTCGACGTACTCGACCAGGCCGTCACCGTCCGGGTCAGCGTGCTCGCCGAGCCAGCGCAGCGCCGCCTCCAGGTGCGGCAGCAGGGGCTCGATCTGCTCGGCGGGCATTCCCCACCGCCACGCGTCGTGCAGCAGGTTGACCCAGAGCATGGTGGCGTCGACGGTGCCGTAGTACGCCGGTGGAAGGCGCAGGCCGTTGTCGGGCAGGGCGAACGTGTGGCGGCGCAGCTCGTGCAGGATCTTGCCGGGGGCCTCGCCGGTCGTCGGGTCGATCCGGGTGCCCTGCCGGCGGGCGAGCACCCGCAGGGTGCCGGCGGCCAGGTCGGTGCCGAGCGGCAGCATCATCCGGGCGGCCCAGAGGCTGTCCCGGCCGAACAGGGTGAGGAACCAGGGCACCCCGGCGCCGAGGAACACGTCGCCGGGTGCGCCGGTCTCGGCCAGTCGGAGGCCGCGCAGGTCGTCCAGGCTGCGGTCGAGCAGTCGGACGAGCCGTCGGTCGTCGGCGGTCACCTCGGGTCGGGACCACTCGGGCTCGCCGGCCGGGCCGACGACGACGGCGCGCGGGTCGTCGACGGTCACCTGCCAACGCAGCAGGGTCTCGCCGCCGGGGGGCAGGTCGACCGGCCAGACCAGCCGGGGCGCGGTGGCCCGCATGCCGTCGGCGCGTACGTCGGCGCCGGGCGCGGTGACGGTGACGGTGATCCCGGTGCCCGACCAGGTGAGCGTGCCCGGCTGGCCGGTCGTGGCCGCCAGCGCGTCGGTGGCGCCACCGGACTTGACGACCTCGATGGGTGCCAGGTCGCAGCCGAGGTCGACGGAGACGGTGGCCCGTACGTCGACCGTGGCGGTGGAGACGATCCGCAGCTCCTCGGTGAGGCCGTTGCGGGTGGCCCGGCGGACGCGGTCGACCCGGACGGTGGGGTCGGGAGTGGGGTCGCCGAGCCAGCGGGCCAGGCTCACGAACTGTGCGCCGTGCGGGCCGTCGTCGGCGTGGGTCAGCCCTTCCAGCTCCCGCTCGTCGACCCGCAGCTCGGCGCGGGAGAGCACCCGGGCATCGGCGTGGAAGACGCCCTGGACGCCGGTCGGGCGGATCTGCCCGGTCGCGTCCCCCAGCGCGCTGGTCGGGGCGAAGAGCACCCCGACCAACTCGTGCAGGAGGGGTTGCAGCTGGCGTTCGATCACGGTGTGGCTCCAGATCCTCGGGGTGCGGGGCGGACGTCTTGACAACGCGCCCCTGGCGGTGCAAAGTGCGAAACATTCCAGAAACTTGAACGATCCAATCCTGCCTTATCCAAATTGGATCGTTCAAGATGGCGAGAGGGATTAAGTGGCCGAAAAGGTGACCATCGCGACGGTGGCCCGGCACGCCCGAGTCAGCCGGCAGACGGTGTCCAACGTGCTCAACAGCCCGCACATCGTGCGGCAGGAGACCCGTCAGCGGGTCGAGGACGCGATCAACGCGCTCGGCTACCGGGCCAACCAGGCCGCCCGACAGATGCGCACCGGCCGGTCCCGCCTCATCGCCGCCCGGATCGACCCGACCCGCGACGGCATCAACGGCTCCGTGCTCGACCGCTTCCTGCACGGCCTCACCGAGACCGCCGACGCCGCCGGCTACCGGGTGCTGCTCTACACCGCCACCGACGACGACCGGGAGATCGCCACCTACGGCGACCTGCTCGGCACCTACGAGCTGGACGCGTTCGTGCTGGTGGGCACCAAGTACGGCGACCCGCGTACCGAATGGCTCGCCGACCGGGACGTGCCGTTCGTGACCTTCGGTCGCCCGTGGGACGCGCTCGACGCGCACCCCTGGGTGGACGTGGACGGCGCCGCCGGCACCGCCCAGGCCACCCGGCGTCTGCTCGACGCCGGCCACCGGCGGATCGCCTTCATCGGCTGGCCGGTCGGCTCCGGCGTCGGCGACGACCGGCGGG
>NZ_JAKKFF010000350.1 GCF_022229015.1 Micromonospora foliorum | reverse complement strand
GGGGGTGGGCGGGGTTAGCGGGGGCGGTTGCGGTTGATCAGGGCCTGGTTGAGGCGGCCAAGTAGGGCTGCCAGGGTGGAGCGGTCCTCGGGGCTCCAGTCGGCCAGCATGTCGCCGTAGAGCCGGGTGCGGGCGGCCTGGACGGCGGCCATCCGCTGCAGACCGGCCGGGGTGGGGGAGATGACAGTGCCGCGGCCGTCGGACGGGTCCGGGGTACGGGTGATCAGGCCGTCGCGCTGAAGCGCGGACACCTGCCGGGTGACTGTCGAGCCGTCCAGGTTGAGCCGGGCGGCGAGCGCCGAGACGTTCTGCGGGCCGGCGTCGGCCAGGTGGCGCAGGATGACGTACGCCGCGCGGTCCAGCACCCGGTGCTCGGCGGTGCCGGTGGCCCGCCGGGTGGCCTCGCCGAAGCGCATCAGCAGGGCCACCTCGGTCTCGATCCGGCCGAGGGCGCTGCTTTCGTCATGGTCGTCGCTCATAGCTGTATGATACAGAATAAGTACCTGTATGATACAGCTATCTGAGGAGTCGGAGTGGATCGGCGTTCCGAACCGAACCGCAGTGCCATCTACGCCACCACGCTGGTGGCCTTCCTCGCCATCGCCGGCATCGCCGTCGTCGACCCGATCCTGCCCGCCATCGGCGAAGCGATCGGGGTCACCGCCTGGCAGGTCGAGCTGCTGTTCACCGCGTACATCGCGGTCATGGCCCTCGGCATGATCCCGGCGACGCTGGCCAGCGGCCGGTTCGGCTTCAAGCCGGTGCTCATCGCCGGCGTCTCCGTGGTCGGCCTGGCCGCGATCCTCGCCTCGTTCAGCGACAACATCGTGCAGCTCTCCGTGCTGCGCGGCGTCTGGGGGCTGGGCAACGCGATGTTCTTCGCCACCGCCATGGTGGTGCTGGTCAACCTGGCCGTCGACCGGGAATGGGTGGTGGGCCTCTTCGAGACCGCCCTCGGTCTCGGCTTCGCCGTCGGACCGCTGATCGGTGGCCTGCTCGGCGAGGTGAGCTGGCGACTGCCGTTCTTCGTCTGCGGCGTCTTCATGGTCCTCGCCCTCGGCGTGGCCTCCCGCAAGCTCCGCGAGCCCACCAACCGGCAGGCCCCGGTACGCGTCGGCCAGATCTTCGCCACCTACCGCCGGCCGGCGTTCATCGCCCTCTGCGTGGTCACCGCCGCGTACAACTTCGTGTTCTTCGTGGTGCTCGGCTACACGCCGCTCTTCCTCGGCCTGGACATCATCCCGCTGGGGCTCGCGTTCACCGGCTGGGGTCTCGGCCTGGCCACCGGCATCCTGGTGATCGGTCACCGGCTGGCCCACCGCATCGGCGCGGTACAGACCGTCGGCGTGGCCATCGCCGGGCTGCTGGTCTGCATGGTCCTCTTCGCCACCTCGACCAGCACCGCCGAGGCGCTCGTGGTGCTGGTGCTCGCCGGGCTCTGCATGGGCCTGGCCAACGCCAACCTCACCGACCTGGCGCTCGGCCTCGGCTCCAGCGACCGGCGCGTCGCCACCGGCGCGTTCAACCTGGTCCGCTGGGGCGCCGCCGCGCCGGCACCGATCATCTCGGGCAAGCTCGCCGAGCAGTCGCTGGCGCTGCCGTTCTGGGTCGGCTTCGGGGTGCTCGCCGTCGGCGTGCTGGTCTACCTGGCCTTCGCGCACCTGATGGCCGCCGGCTACGGCGAGCGGGTGCTCTGGTCCCGCTGGAACCGCGCCGCCGCCGACACCGAGCACGAGCCCGTCGGCGAGACCTACTGATCGCCGGGCGGGCGGCGTGTCAGTTCAGGGCGCGCCAGAGCAGGTAGAGGCCGATCGTCGTGCCGAACACCACGATCACCGTCTTCAGCACCACCGGCGGCAGCCGCCGGACGAGCCGGGCGCCCGCGTACCCCCCAATCAGGGTGGCCGGCGCGACCACCGCGACCGCCGCCCAGTTCAAGGGGCCGAACAGGGCGAACACCACGAGCGTCGTGAACCCCACCACCGCCGAGAGCAGATTCTTGATCGCGCTCACCCGGGCCAGGGTCGCGTCCAGCACCAGGGCCAGCCCGGCCACCAACATCACCCCGAGCGCCGCACCGAAGTAACCGCCGTACACCGCACCGAGCGCGACCATCGTCTGCACCGCGATCGTCCGCCGGCGTGGCGACAGGTCCCGGGGGTGACCGACCAGGCGGCGCAGCGGGTCCTGGAAGGCCAGGACCGCTGTCGCGCCGAGGACCAGAAACGGTACGACCAGCTCGAACGCGCGGGCCGGAGTGGCCAACAGCAGCAACGCCCCGAGGATCGTGCCCACGATGGTGGTGGGCACCAGCGTGGCCAGCGCGCGGGGGCGCGGCAGGTCCTGCCGGCTGCCCGCCACGCTGGCCAGGTAGCCGGGGAACACGGCGACTGAGTTGCTGACGTTCGCCGGCACCGGGGGCAACCCGATCGCGATCATCGCCGGAAAGGTGATCAGCGAACCGCCACCGGCCACCGCGTTGACCGTGCCAGCGGCGAGACCGGCGGCGAGCAGCAGCGCGGCGTGGGAGAGATCCATAGCCCCACGAGGCTAGCCGTCGCCCTACGGCACGCATTCGCCGGACCGTTCTTGAGCTGCGCGATCTTGCCCAGGCGGGGCGGCAATACCGGCAGCACCCTCGTCGTTAGGATGAGAGCGCGACGGACGAGTCGACCGGGCGGCCGCGTCGGCGGGCTTCGGCCCGCCGCCGAGGAACGTCCGGACTCCACAGGGCAGGGTGGTTGTTAACGGCAACCCGGGGCGACCCGCGGGAAAGTGCCACAGAAAACAGACCGCCGACCCCAACGGGGACGGTAAGGGTGAAACGGTGGGGTAAGAGCCCACCAGCACCCCGGGTGACCGGGGTGGCTCGGTAAACCCCACCCGGAGCAAGGCCAAGCAAGGGCCGTCACCGCAAGATGACGACCCGGCGCAGACGCTTGAGGGCTGCCCGCCCGATGTCTGCGGGTAGGCCGCTGGAGCCTGCCGGCAACGGCAGGCCGAGATGGATGGCCGCCGCCGGCGCAAACCCCTCGGGGTACGCGCCGCGCACAGAATCCGGCGTACAGGTCGACTCGTCCGTCGCCCACCAGCTCAAAGCCTCGATCATGGCTCTGAGCTGGTTCTATGTTCGGGCGTCGATGGTCGTTCATGGTCAACATTGGGCGGCGTTTGACGCCCTGACGACGCCCTGACGCCCTGGAGACGCCCTGAGCCTTGGGTCAGTAGTTCTGCATTCGGCCCGGCACATCACCTTGTCCTAGCGGCCGTTCGGTGGCTTGGCGGGGCTTCCGTGCGCTGCTGCGGGCTGTCGAGAATGCCGGGCACGTCCTGGGCGGTGGCGCTGCTCATGGCGAGGCTCGGAGACACTCGGTGGCAAGCCAGTCCCGGGGTTGGACTGGCGCGGCAGCCGGAAGCCCCGTCCACGCGATCAGGAAGACCCGTCGGCTTCCGTCACGGGCTGGTTGGAGCTGATCCCTCTGGTCTGCGGGGCGGTGTCCCGGCGGCTGTCGGTGGCTCACCGCCCCGGTGCCGAAGGCGACCGGGGCGGCTTGCCGCCGGCCGGGCTTGCCGCCCGCGCCGCGCGAAGCGCGGTGCCTTGATCCAAAACAGAGAAATTCGGCAATGATGATCACCATGCAACAATCAGAGATCATCAAAGGGCCGGTTGCTGTCACTGTTGCTGTAAGGCGGCCGCAGGTACCGGGCTGGAGTGCCCGGCGCTCCTACCGAGTCAGGTTGCGTCTCTCTGCAATGATGAGGTCCCCTACTCTTACCCCCGGAAGCGGTCATGCACTACGTGCTGCGCCACATTAGCAAATCCGATCCCTATGCCTCTATTCTGGCATGGTGGGGAGAGCCGCTGACTATCGAACTGATTCGGCGTGTCGAGAGAGCGCCGGCCCAGCATTTCGCGCAGTTCCATAGAGACCATGCTGAGTATTCGCCGAGTGGTGATGTTGTCCCACTCGATGAAGGGGAACTGCGTCCACTGATGCTACCTTCATATTTGCACGATAGTGATCGTGGATACGGACTGCCTGGCCCTCCGTCTGGGATGCTCAACCGTTACTTCGGCGCAGCCATGACCCTCCTGCTGTACTCGCATCAGGTCATGATGCAAGACCCGCTCATGAGCGTCGATGGCACACCACGAGAAATTAAGCGGCGGTCACTTGAGGTTTTTGATGTGTTGCTGACGGCGAAGCCGCTGGCAGACGCCAATGCCCTGATTTTTATACAAAAGCGGTCGATCGCGCAGCACCCGTCAACGGCCCTTGGGCATTTCAAGGATGCCGACTGGCAATCGCCTGCGGGGGTAAGGTGCGACCGAGAGTTGAATCAATTGCGTGCTTTAAGAGCTGACCCGGCGTCTATGACCAGGGATGTTTCTGCTTCGCAGGCGCTGATTGGAGCGGGAATCAATGTTTCCAAAAAATGGCCTGGGTCCTGCAGTCTTCTCGCTCGGAGCTCGGTTGAAGATGCTTTGCTTCGATTTGTTTTCGAGCGAGCTGGCACGGTGATTGACGGCAGGGAGAGGCATTTGCAAAAGTTGGCAGCGATATCGGTCCCTAACATTTCGATGAATGTTAGGGACTTGACGTCCTTGCGGGCTTCTAGCGACGAGTTTGCCGAATGGCGTGAAGTCCTGGCGGCGGCATTACGAGAGATACATGGGCTCCCTGACGGTGATGGGAGCTGGGCGAGGGAGGCCAGGGGTGTCGTCTATGGGGAACTGGCTCCTGCCAGGGAAAAGCTTCAAAAGGCCGCGATGCAGTCGCCTGCAATGGCTGCCGCCAAGAAAGGCGTAAGAGACTTCACCCTATCGGGTATCGGAACCCTGGGGGGAGCAATAGCCGGCGGGAAGATTGCGCCGGCTTTGATTGGTGCCGCGACGGGGAAAATTGCTGAAGTGGCGTTGGAGTACCTGAAGGCGAAGCGGGCGCAGCGACAGGCCAGGGCGATTTTAGACATCACAGTAAGTTTTGTGCAGCAGGCTTAGTCAGGGTATGTGGACATCCTGCCACTTCTGGGGACGTTAAATCCTGGCGGTCAGCATGACTGGCTGATCCTGCTGGCTGCAGGGGCGTCTGAGGAATCCGTCCGCGTTGCTGGCTATTCGGGGCACTTGACTCCGCCATGTCGATTGCGCTCATTGCGTGCAATGAATTGTACGAGATTGCGGTTATCGCCCTTGGGCTTACATGTCTGTCGACTTTCCACGCTGCTGGTCTTTATGTACTCAATGGTGCGTGGATTCTGTGTGAGTAGAGCGGACCATCTCTCGTCCACACGAAGCACAACTCCGACGATCTGTTTGCCGTCGCTAGTCTTCACCAACTCAGTGGTCTGCCAAGGGGTCGTGGATGATACCTGCGAGATGATTGACGGGATTAGGGAAGAGGCAAGCATTAGCCAGACGTGACTGTTTTTAACGGCCCTATACTGAGGAATGCTGAGCCGTTTACCCGTTTTTCTCGCCCGCTTTCGTCCTTTTTTGTCTGCATAGGAGTAGGCGGCGAAGACTGCAATCGACGCAAGGAAGAAGTACCAAACTGAAAAATTGAATAGCAATAGACCTAGTCCAATGAGTGCAATGTGGCTCCAGTTGAATGCTTGCGACACTGGATCACCGCTCGCCCGACTAATCTCCTTCGTCATCCCGCGATACTCGATCAAGTAAAGCATGCTGTAGAGAACGACGCTCGGGAAAGTGTCGATAAGGATCGCCGCAATTGGGGCGGTGTAACCCGACTCTCTGAGAATTGACACCGCCAACCGGCTGTCGCCGCCAGCTACCCCTAGCAGCCTTAGAACTCCCAGGCTTACGGCTAGAGCCACTGCCGCCTGAGCGACACCGGAGATTCCGATAGGCTCAAAGCTGATTGAAGCAGGAGTAACCGTTGGACGTGGTTTAGGTATGGGCAAAGCGGGCTCTGCGGCTCCCGTTGTTCCGGTTGAAGCCTGGAGCGGCAGATCCTCGGCACGTGCGTCGCTGGACAATCGTTTCCCCTAGAAACGTCGGTCGAGGCCACCCCGGTGGCTCATCCGGAGCGTAGCAAGGCATTGCAGGTTTCCGGGCCACGTCGGCTCTAGGTTGGAACCATGGCGGGTCAACCTGTCGCATGGAAGGGGTTGTAGACATCGTGCCTCTACTGTCCCGGGCGGTGCAGCCAATAGCCTCTGACGACCGACTCGACGACTCCGTTGCGTCGGTGAACCTGCTGCTGCCCGATCAGGATTGTGCCGATCTCAACGCCGAAGAGTTTTGCAATATCCGCATCGGCAGCGATTTCAAATCGCTCGTTGTCGGATTTTGCGGCCTGCTTTGAGTCGTGTCCGAGAGTAATCGGCCTCGTCGAGGTGCCGCGCCCGTGCTCGGTGGTGACTAAGCCTTCCTCGCGTAGGACGGCTATGGCCTGACGAACAGTGCCACGACTTGCCCGGAACTCCGAGGTAAGGGCGCTCTCGGTCGGCAGGAGCGAACCTGGCGGGATGCTGCCGCTCTCGATGCGTTCCCTGAGTTGGTCCGCGATGACGCGGTAACGGGGCTGTCCGTAGTGCGGGGTGGGCACTCGGCCACCGTACCTGGCACTTGTCTTATCAAGTGTCAACCAGCGAGCAGGTTTCCATGTCTAGACAACTCATCCACTTGTAGGTACGTTTCCGATTGTGCGGTCAGGATGACGGCTTGTATCAGGGGTTGTCTCGCGTTGCTCCTGGTCGCACGTGACGCGCGGCGTCCTGTCGGACCGGTTGCGGTAGCTGCGCGTACAAGCTGGCTCGGCGATACCCGACCCGTCTGCGTCGGACGGTGCGCCGCGCCCTCATCCGGACCGGTGGCCGGCTGCGTTCTCGCGTTGCTGACCACCGGTTCCGGCCTACCCGTGGAGGTGCGATGTCTGGCTCTCATCGTCGGCGGCGTTGGTTCTCGGTCTGGAGGTCCCGCAGACGTCTGCCGTCTAGTCCCGGCGGGAACGCGGCCACCTCGGGCCGCTGTACGCCCTGCGTGACGCCGATGCAGGCGTGGGCGAACGCGCCGACTCGGAATTTGCCGGTGCTGAGGAGCGCACCGCTGATGACACCGGCCCAGATCTACCGGGGCGACGGTGGGCGGTGGCTTCGGTGAGCAACGCGGGCAAGCTGACCAGCGGTAGCCACCCGGCGTGGTGCGCACCCGACCGATGCGGCCACCTGGTGCCGCCGCTGATGGCCCACATGCCGCGCCGTCATCGTGGCCCGATGCACCGCCTGGGCGACAGTCGGCAAAGCGGCCAGCTCGTCTCGTACCTCGTCGGCTCCGACGCTCGCGTGCCCCTGGTCGCGGTGCACGTGACGAGCCGGGGCGGGATCGCCTGGGTGGAGCTGTCCCTCCCGCAGGCTGCCCAACTGGCCGAGCGGCTGCGCTCTTTGTTGGCCCAGGCGGGCACCCGCACGGAGGCCACCGGTGACTGAGTCAGAGGCCACGAATGCTGGCGGGTCGACTCCGTCCACGAATCCTGCCGACTGCCCGAGTTGGTGCCGGGGGTGCGGCCCGAGCGATCCAATGCATCACGGGCTGCTCCGGACCATCGGCGGGGAGCGAACCGGTTGGATCAGCGTGCAACTGCTTACCGACCGATTTCGTCGCCGCGACCTGGCCGTGAAGCTCGACGCCAGCCGCAGCGGTGCCACCGAATCGGTCCTGCTCTCCCGAATCCAGCTCGACCGGCTCATCTACGAGCTGACCTACGCCCGACTGGTGATGATGACCAGGGGGCAACCTCTGGAGGGGTGCCATGAACACCGCTGACCGGCGGCTCATCGGTCGGATGCCCTCGACGGGCGTGCGGTCCACGAAGCGGCCAGCGGCCGTCGTGCCTCCAGTGCCTGAGCGGCCGGCAGGCGGGACCGCCTGGCAGACGTTGGAACGTCTAGGGGGTACGGTGGCCGGTGTGCAAGGCCGGGACTGGCGCCCTCGTTACCTGCAACTCGCAGAAGAGTTGCGGGCCAAAATCGTGGGCGGTGAGCTGGCCCCCGGGACGCTGATGCCGAGCGAGACGGAGTTGGCCGACTCGTCGGGCCTGTCCCGCACCAGCGTTCGCAACGCCATCCGGCAACTCCGGGAGTGGGGCCTGGTCCGCGCGGAGCAAGGACGCGGCACCTACGTGCGGGCACCCCGTCAGCGGGTACGGCGGCGCAACGCCGAGCGCTACCAGTGGGAAAAGGACCGGGCGCTACTCGACGAGTCGGAGCGGCTGAAGACCGGGGCCACCGAGCACGACACCGGCCTGACCGTCGATGACCTGAAGTTCCACGCCGAGTACGCCCGCGTGGAGGCGGATTCGGACATGGCGGCGGCCTTGCAGGTTGAGCCGGGTGCGCCGTTGCTGCGACGGGTCTACTGGACGACCTCGCGGCATGAGAACGCGCCGCTGACAATGTCGTACTCCTACCTGCCGTATGACCTGGTGGCGGCGAACCCGGACCTGCTCGACGCGGGCAAGGAGCCTTGGCCGGGCGGCACACAGCACCAACTCCATACCCTCGGTATCGAGGTGGACCGGATCGACGACGAGATCCGCGCGCGCCCGCCGTCGCCGGACGAGGCCGAGTTGCTGGACATCGACCCGGGCGTCTCGGTGCTCACCGTGCGCAAGACCTCGATCGACACCAAGGGCCGCGTTGTCGAGGTGGCCGACGTGGTGATGCCGGGGGACCGGACGGAATTGGTCTACTCCCACAAACTTCAACGGTGGAAAACTTGACGCAGCTCGTCTCGGTCATCACGCCAGTTCACGCGCCCAGCATCGAACACCTGACCGGCGCGTATGACTCGTTGGTCAAGCAGGAGATGCCTGACGGGTGGGACTGGCAGTGGCTCGTCCAGGAGGACGGGCAGACCGGCGCGCTGAACGGTGTCCTGCCGGACGACCCTCGCATCAGCATCGGCGGTGGTCGTCCCGGCGGGCCGGGTGTTGCCCGTACCTCCGCTCTTTCCCGTGTCGCCGGGCAACACGTCAAGGTCTTGGACGCAGACGACCAGCTCACCCCCGGTGCCCTGGCCCGGGATATCGCCGCTTTCGAGGCGCACCCGCAGATCGGCTGGACCACCTCCCGCGTCCTGGACCTGATGCCCGACGGATCTACCCTCGGCTGGGACAAGGACCCGGAAGGCGGAACCATCGCCCGCGGTGCCGTCCTGAGCTTCTGGCAGGCGAACGGTTACCGATCCCAGGTTCACCCCGCCACCTTGTGCATCCGCCGGGATCTGCTTCTGGCCCTCGGCGGCTGGATGGCGCTCCCTGCCTCCGAGGACACCGGCCTCCTTCTGGCCGCGAGCGCGATCAGCGACGGCTACTTCACCCGCCAACACGGCCTGCTCTATCGCAAGTGGCCCGGCCAGGTCACCAGCCAAGCCGCCCACCGCGAACCCGTCGAGTACGAAGGCCGGATGAAGATCATCGAGGCCAGAGCCGAAGCCCTGGCCTCGATGCTCCCGAACGGGCTGCCGGTCACTCCTGCGGCGTAGCCTCATGCCCCGGCATCCCATGGGTACGCCGTCGCTCTTTCATCTCCGCCTCGTAGATGTGCCGCCGACCGCCGGCCAACTTGTCCCGGGCGTACCGCTCGACCTCCTGAAACGCCGCGTAGTAGCCGTCGTCGAACTCCTCCATGATCTGGAAGGTCCACCGGCCTGGTAGGACGTTCCGGCCCAGCAATTCCCGCTCCACCCGGTCGGCGACCTCGTCGTGTCCTGCCTGCCGGAGTAGCTCGACGACACGGTCAAGGGTGAGGTCCGCCCCGCCGACGAGCTGATGAGCGGCGTATAGGTGACCGCGCACCCGGTGGATTGTCTCCAACGCCTTACTCAGTTCGCCTAGCCCTTCGACTGTGGCGTCATCGAGGGGGTCTGGCCGTGAATGCAATTCATCGACAGATGCGCGTGTCGCTTCCATAGGTCTCCTCTACCCCCCTCAAGGGTCTCGCTAACCCGACATCGGCCGATGCTAGCGCTCCTCGCGTTGGCCCGGGGATTGTTCAAGCTGCAACTCACGCTTACGTTGCTCATCCCGCAATCGTTCGACATTCTCAGCAAATCGCCTCAGGCGTGCCGCTTCTGCTTCAGTGCCTGCGTCCGATTTTGGATCCCCAGCTTCAGCGTCGCCTGCGCCGTATTCGCCTAGGCGGAACTGGGTTGCGTTGTAGTGCTTCTCAATTTCGTCTGCTGTTGATTGTAGGTTGTATCCGCGCTCCCGGAACTTGAAGTAGGCCGCGAGTCCAGCCGTAATGCTGATGAATGCTGTAAGGCCGGTAGAAACCCAGCTCAGCGGGTGCTCGCCCGCCATGAGGGCAGTTGTGGTCGAAGCGCTGATGGAGCCGATGATGATGATTGCCTGGACCGTGTTGTGTGCTCGCAGGTTCCGGGTTGCCCGCCCTCGGAATTGCGTGACGATGTCTTGGGAGGCTTCGCGGTAGATTCGAAGTGACTCAAGTGAGTCGGTGGGCATTCCGGCGGCAGCACTTTGGCGATCGTGGTTTAGGTTCCGCACCTCCACGTCGATTTCAACAATTCGACGACGGTTCCTGATTGCGAGATTGCCTGCCGCAATGCATAGCACGAGAAGCGCTATGAGTCCGACGTATCTGGTCACGACGGGTTGGTCGCGCCACAGTCCGATAATCACAGAATAGGCGAGTAGTGCTACTAGCGTGAACGCGGAGAGTAAGACCAGCAAGTAGGCGAACTGTGCGGATCTGGCTGAGCGCAGTCGGTCGACAGCTAACTCGTAGTCCCTTCCGAGTTGCCGGTACTCCTCTTGGGTGTGCGCAGGGCTTTCGTGGTACTCGCTCCTGCTTGCATGATCGTGCGAGTCGCCTTGAGGGGTAGTCACGGGCTCTCCGTACTCTCTGCGTTGCCAACCGTGATGAGCCAGGCAGTATCGCTCGGTCCACTGTGGCCTACCAAGACTTTGTCGCCTTCACGTCGATGCGACGCCGGGTGTCAGGCGCTCCGAAGTGGCCCCTCTCCACCGCCCTAAGCAAAGTTGTTGACTTGTCTGCCAAGTGCCGTCTACCTTGAATCGCAACTTGGCAGACAAGTTAACAAGTTGGAGGTTGAGCCATGGCTCTGCGAGGCGGAACGCGGTTCGCTGTGCGGTTCGAGGACGTGTTCCCGGCTGGGTGCGCGCTGGTGCCCGAGTCCCTGGGTGAGGTCGAGGACTACGACGAGAAGACCGGCCGACGGTCGCCGGCCAAGGACAAGGTGACCGGCCAGCGGGTGTGGCAGGTCCGGGTGATGGATCTCGACCCTGAGCTTGGCAAGCGGTCCCGTGAGACGACGGTAAAGATCTCGGCCGATTACCAGCCGGTGCCGCCCACGGGTGGCCTGTTCGAGGCGGTCGAGTTCGACGGGATGACCGTCACGCCGTACGTGGCGAACAACGGTCGGATGGCGTACTCGCTGCGGGCGACCGGGCTGCGTGCCCCGGCGGGCGTCAACCAGAAGGCGTCGGCGTAGCCGGTTCTGGTCAGGGCGGGGCTGTCAGGTCTTGGCGGACGGCAGCCCCGCCCCGGTGTCTCTTCCCCCTGCTCTGTCGAGAGAGGTGCAGACGTGTCCAAGGGTAGGCGTCGGGCTGGCCGTGGCTGGCCCCGGTGTGGTGTGTGTCAGGCCCGGTTCAACCTGGCCGGTGGTGCCAAATGATCGGGCGGCCTCGGGGTGAGGTGTTGATGACCTCGGCCGGGGATCTGCTGGTGATCCGGCCGAAGAAGCTCAAGCTGCCGTTCTGGATGGTGCTGCTCGGCCTGCTGCTGAGGTGGTCCGGGCGGGTGCTCTGGTGGTGCCTGCGGCACCCGGTGGCCACGGCTTCGACGGTGCTGGCGCTCTGGCTCTACGTCGAGTTCGACTGGCCCGGCCTGGTAGTGCCGCTCGTGCTGGCGGCCACGGCTTCGTCGGTGTGGCGTTGGCGTGACGAGTCGTCCTGGTGGACCTGGCTGGCGGGTCCGCTGCTCGGCTCCTGGCGGCGGGTGTTCGTCTACCGGCGTGCGTGGCGGGAAGCCGTGACTCTCTGTGGGCTATCCGAGATGTACGACCATCGTCCGGTCCTGCCCGAGCTGCTGCGGGTGCGTTCGGATCAGGCGCTCGACGTGCTGACCGTCCGCATGGTTCGGGGGCAGACGCCGGAGCAGTTCCAGGCGGTCAGCGCCAACCTGGCGTATGCGTTCGGGCGGCGGCACGCGCGGATCTACTCCGAGCGTCCGGGCGACCCTCCGACCCGGACCGGCCGGGCTGCGTGGCTGTTGCGGCTCGTCGACCGGGTGCGGTTTCGGGACCGGCCGACGCTGGTCTACCTGGCGCTGGTCCGTACCGATGCGCTGCGGACAGTGGTCCCGCCGTTTGCTGTCCCGGCGGTGCCGGACTTCACCGCGCTACCGCTGGCACGGCGGGAAGACCTGCGTACCTGGTCGTTGCACCTGCTCTCCACGCATGTCCTGGTCGGCGGCGCGACCCGGTCCGGTAAGGGCTCGGTGCTGTGGTCGCTGGTCCGGGTGCTCGGTGGTGGGATCACCTCTGGCCTCGTCCGGCTGTGGGTGATCGACCCCAAGGGTGGGATGGAGTTCGCGCTCGGCCGTCCCATGTTCGCCCGGTTCGCCGGCAAGTCGTTCGAGGCCATGGCAGATCTGCTCGACGAAGCGGTGGAGGTGCTGCGGGAGCGGCAGAACCGGCTCGCCGGCCGGGTTCGCGTCCACACCCCGACCGAGGCTGACCCCCTGGTCGTGGTCGTCATCGACGAGATGGCCGCGCTGACCGCGTACCTGCAAGACGTCGAGCTGCGCAAGCGCATCGCGTCGTCGCTGGGGCTGCTGCTGTCCCAGGGGGCGGGCGTCGGCGTCCTGGTGGTGGCCGCGTTGCAGGACCCGCGCAAGGACGTACTGCCGTTCCGGGACCTGTTCCCGACCCGGATCGCGCTGGGCCTGACCGAGGCGTCACAGGTCGACATGGTTCTTGGCGACGGCGCCCGCAAGCGGGGCGCGCTCGCGGACCAGATGCCCCGGTGGGCGAAGGGCGTCGGGTACGTGATCCTCGACGGCGCTCCCGACCCGATGCGGGTCCGGTTCTCGTACGTCAGCGACGACGACATCCACGAGATGGCGCGGCAGTACCCGGCTCCGGCCGACGCGGCGGACATCCTCGCCCAGGTTGGCCGGGAAACCGCCACCGAACCGGCCCGGCTTCCGCTGCCCCGTAAGCCGTCCGGGCCGCTGCTCCCCGAATCCCTGCGCAACCTGCTCGACCGGGACACCGGCGGTGACGGCCGATGACCGCCACGACGAATGGCCGGCGCTTCTACCGGCTGCGTACCCCCGAACCGGTCACCGCCGTTTCCGTCCGCGTCGACCCGGACCGGCCCGACCCGTACCCCGTCTATCTGGCGGTTGGTGCCGGCCGGCGACGGATGTCCCTGACCCCCGACGAGGCGTGGGCGTTGTGGCGCTGCCTCTCCGAAGCGGTCGCCGCGCTCGGCACCCCACCCGACTACATCCGCACCGACATTCGACCGGCCCGGAGGTAACCGCCGTGAACCCCTTCACCCGCCTCATCGACCGGCTCCGGCGTCCGCTGCGCATCCGGCTCGTCGGCCCCTCCGACCAGACCGCTGCCGCCCTACACGGCGTGGCGCACATGGTCAACCGCCGCGCCGACATGAACGGCCGGCGCATCCGTATCGACCTGACCATCCGCGAGAAGCCGCTGGAGGAGTGGCGATGAGCAAGAGCACCGAATCGGCGGTACGCCTGGTGATCCTGCTCGCCATCGGCACCATGGCCGGTGCCGCCGCCTTCACCCACGTTCACGACCTGTCCGTTGCCCACGGCCAGCCCGACTGGATCGGCTGGGCCAACGCGGTAGCGGTCGAGCTGATGGCGATCTACCTCGGGTTGGAGATCCGTGCCCGGCGGCGTGCCGGTCGCCCGGTCGGCCTGGTCGGCTCGCTCCTGGTGGCGTTCGCGCTGCTGTCCCTCGCGGCCCAGGTCGCGGAAGCCCAAGCGTCGGTGTGGGGCTGGATCGTGGCGGCGGTGCCGTCGCTGGCGTTCCTTGCACTGGTCAAGGTTGTCTTGTCCAACGCGCCGGTCCCCATGCCGGCCGACGAGCCGGACCAGCCCTCCGCGTACCAGTACGACGAACCCGAGCGTCCCACCACGGACATCGACCCGGTCCGTTCGGCAGAGCCGATGCCGTCCAGCGTCCCGGCGGTGGTGCCTCCGCGCGCGGTCGTCCCGTCCAACCGGCCGCACGTCGTCGGGATCATTCGATGACCGCTCCGACCCTGCCCGGCCTCGAACCCGCCCCGACCCCGGTTGCCCCTCGGCCGGGGTCGCGGGCGGCCCGCATGGCGCTACCCCGCTCGGTCGACGTGCTCAAGGAGATAGCGGCCGAGTACGGCGTCTGCGTCCGACCGCTCGCCATGCGTCGCACGGACCTGAACACCGGGCTGACCGAGGTCATCGACCTGCCCTGTGGGGCAACCCGGGAGGACAAGTGCGCCCCGTGCGCCAAGAAGAACCGCCGGCTGCGGCAGGCGCAGATCCGGGAAGGCTGGCACCGCGACGACGAGCCGTTACCGCCACCGGAGCCGGCGACCGAGGAACAGAAGGCGCTTGTCCTGCTGCGCGGGCACCTGGAGTTCTCCCGTGACGAGGCGTCCCGGGCGAGCCAGTGGGACCAGGTCACCGACCTCGACGAGGCGATCCAGGAGGTGGAAGAGGCGATCACGGCGGAAGGGCTCCGGGGACGGATCGCGCCGCCGCACTCGACCGGCGACGAGGACCAGGGCGACGAGGACAACGGCTGGCGCCGCAAGCGCTCCACCCGGCGGCGGCAGGATGCCCCGGACCTGCCTCGCCGCAAGGTCGAGCGCCGCACGGTCGGCAAGACCTACACCGCGCCGGACGGCTCGACCTACCGGCCGTCGATGTGGCTGACCCTCACCCTCGACTCGTACGGCCCGGTCCGCCCCGACGGAACCCCGGTCAACCCCGACCGGTACGACTACCGCCGCGCAGCCTGGGACGCGGTGCACTTCCCTCGGCTGCTGGACCGGTTCTGGCAGAACCTTCGGCGGTGTGAGGGCTGGAACGTCCAGTACGCCGGCTGCGTCGAGCCGCAACGCCGTCTCGCCCCACACGCGCACTTCGCCATCCGGGGCACCATTCCCCGCGACGTACTGCGGACGGTTGCGGCGGCGACCTACCACCAGGTGTGGTGGCCTTCGGTCGACGTCCAGCGCTACACCCTCGACCGGCTCCCCGTCTGGGACGAGCAGGCGGCGACATGGGTCGACCCGGACACCCGCGAGCCGCTGACCACCTGGACGGAAGCCCTTGACGCGATCGACGAGGACCGGGACGCCGAACCGGTGCACGTGGTGCGCTTCGGCTCCCAGGTCGACGCCCGTGGGGTCATGCCCGGCACCGAGGACGCCGAGCGGACCATCCGGTACGTCACGAAATACATCACCAAGCACACCGGCGACGTCCACAAGATCACCAGCGGTCGGCAGCGGGCGCACCTGGACCGGCTGTGGCAGGAACTCCAACTGACCCCGTGCACCGACCGCTGCGCGAACTGGCTGCTCTACGGCGTCCAGCCGAAGGGGTCACACGCGAAGCTCAGGCCCGGCCGGTGCAAGGGAAAGGTCCACCAGCGGGACACCCTCGGCATCGGCGGCCGGCGCATCCTCATCTCCCGCGACTGGTCCGGCAAAACGCTCTCCGACCACAAGCACGACGTACGGGCCTGGGTGCGGACGCTGCTCGGCGTGAGCGTCGGCCTGGACGACGTCGACGACCAGGGCGCGACCGTCGAACCGGTCCGGCACGCCTGGGAACTCGCCCGACCCGACGACCCCGACGTGCCGGCCATTGCCCACCGGCTGCTGCGGTCGATCAGCGAACGTGCCCGCTGGCGCTCCGAACTCCTCGCCGCGAAGGACCGGGCCGCGCAGCTCCCCAACGCCGAAACGAGAACGGGAACCGACGGCACAACGGGGGAGAAGCTTTGATGGCGGCGAACGATGGGCTCTGGACGGTTCAGGACGTGGCGGCGTACCTGCGGGTACCAACCGAGACGCTGTACCGCTGGCGGAAGGTCAAGTACGGTCCGCCGGCGGCTCGGGTCGGTCGGCACCTGCGGTACGAGCCAGAGAGAGTCCGGTCATGGGTACGTGAGCAGGCTGCGGCCTAATGGGACACGTAGAGGACCGCTGGCACAAGACGCTGCGGCACCCGGGAGGGCGAACGGAGCGGGTCAAGACGGAACTGTTCGGCAAGGGCCTGCGCTACCGGGTGCGGTACATCGGGCCGGACGGCAAGGAGCGCAAGAAGTCGTTCCCGGACCGGGCCAAGCGGGAGGCTGACGCCTTCCTCGTCTCCACCGAGTCAGACAAGCTGCGTGGCACCTACGTCGACCCGTTGGCCGGTCGGATCACCTTCGCCGAGTACGCCGAGACCTGGCTCCGGACACGATCGTTCGACGAGTCGACTCGGGAGAGCACGGAGTATCGGGTACGCAAGCACCTGCTGCCGTTCTTCGGCTCGCGGAAGCTGGCCGAGATCAAGCCGGGCCACATCCGGGAGTGGGACGCCGCGATGGTCGGCAAGCTTGCCCCGGCGACCCGGGCCGTGGTCTTCGCCCACCTACGGACCATCCTCGGCGCGGCTGTCGACGACGAGCGGATCGTCAAGAACCCGTGTTCGGCAAAGTCGGTCAAGCCACCGCGACCGGTTCAGCGTCGGGTGGTGCCCTGGCGCTACGACCAGGTTTCGGCAATCCGCGGTGGCCTTGCCCAGCGGTACCGCGCGATGGTCGACCTGGGTGCCGGTTGCGGGCTGCGACAGGGCGAGATCCTGGGGCTCGGTGTCGATGACATCGACCTTGACGCGGGATGGGTGCACGTCTCGCGTCAGGTCAAACTCGTCCGCTCCCGGCTCGTCTTCGGCCTGCCCAAGAACGACCGGGACCGCCGGGTGCCGCTGCCGGACTCGGTCGCCCAGGTGCTGCGGCAGCACATCAAGGACTGCGACCCGGTGACACTCACGCTGCCGTGGGAGAACCCGGCGGATGACGAGCGGGTCACGGTGCCGCTGCTGTTCACCACTACGCGGCGAGGTGCGATCAACCGGCGCACTTTCGACAACAAGAGTTGGCGACCCGCCGTGCTCGCGGCCGGCATCACGCCGACCCGGGCGACCGGGATGCACGCGCTACGGCACTTCTATGCCTCGTCGCTGCTCGACGCGGGGGAGAGCATCAAGGCGCTCGCGTCGTACCTCGGGCACGCCGACCCCGGCTTCACGCTCCGGGTGTACACGCACCTGATGCCGGCCAGTGAGGAACGTACCCGCAACGCGATCGACGATCTATTCAGCTCCCCGGGTGGGTCCACGGCGGCGAACCGTACGGGGACACGGCTTGATGCGCGGTGACGCTGAAGAGTGCCACCCCTGCGGCGTCTAGTGCGGAGCGAGGATACTGGCTTGGTGCCCTCGTCTTGATTGAGCATAATCTACTTATGACCCGCGTCTACTTTATACAAACGTCTGAAGGCGTGATGATCCAAGCAGCGGACGTGCCTTCGGCGATATCAGGGGAAGGCGTCTTCACGGATTTGGTTGAGGAGCGGGTTCGCGAGGCAGCGTCAGACTTCACGGTCCCTGATTTTGTCTTCAACCCGAGTAAGGTCCTGAAGGGGGGCGCACCGAAAGAAGTCACTGATGGACTAATTGTGGCCGGAAAGCTGGCGTTGAGTGTGCAAGTGAAGACCCGTGATCCCGCCTCGGCCTCGGGCGATCCGGCGAAGGAGGAACGGTGGATTCGGAAGCATGCCAAAAAGGGTATGGGGCAGGCGGATGGGAGCTTCAGGACCTTTCGCTTGGCTGGTGGAGGGCGATTCTCTAATCGTGCTGGCCGTGAGGTCGATATTGATGCCGACGGCCTTATTGTCTGCAATGTTGTAGTAATTGACCATCCTGATCCGCCGAAGGTCACACTCGATCAGACTGGTGCAAAGAATCCTACCCTCTTCCTATTGAGGTACGAGTGGGAGTTCTTGCTGGGGCAGCTGTGCTCCGTCTACGGAGTTCATAGATATGTGTACGGCGTAACAGCTTTTCCGATGGTGCCTCTAGGTGAGGAACTCGTCCGCTTCAATCAGCAGGTGATGCTAGGGGGCCGATCTATTCAGAGACCTGGCAATCGTGTTGATGCTCAACCTGCCCTCGTTGATCCAACTCTGCCGCTGATCCAAATGGGGCGTCCTCTGCCTGAGTGTGAAGTATTCTGGCGAAACTTGTATCGCTCTATTTCGGAGTGCAACTTCCTGCCGGAACATGAGCGAATTCGTCTTGAGATCATGGCGAAGCTTGACTGCCTGTCATTTTCAATGCGCAATGCTGTTGCGGCGCAGGTCATCTCTCGGCTTGAAAGCCTAACCTCTCAGCTTGACTATCTCGTTGTCCAGGAGCATTCCAGCGGCATTCAATTCGTATTTGGCCTTACGGAAGTGCATCCTTCGGAGTGTGTTCCACTTTTCAATGCGCTAGTGCACCTGCGACATAGTAGGCATCCGGCTGTAGGGGATGAAGAAGGAAAACTAACCATCGGGATCATGTTTCTGAAAGCTCCGAGGAATGAAGTCGGGTTCACGATCTCGCTAGTTCCGCTCGTTGGCCCACCTAGCTTAACCGCAGAACAGGTGGAAGAAATTGACGCTCTCTTCGGTGGGGTCGTACCGATCGTTTCCGATGAAGACTGAGCGGTCGTCTATCGTTAGCTGGCGCTCATACCGCCGCATCTCTGACGCCCTGGCGACGCCCTGAGCAGGTATCAAGCGAACGAACCGCCTGCTCAGGGCGTGTTTCACGTTCATAATCCGGCGTACAGGTCGACTCGTCCGTCGCCCACCAGCTCAGAGACCTGATCAAGGCTCTGAGCTGGTTCTATGTCCGGGTGTCGATGGTCGTTCTTGGTCAACTTTGGCCGGCGTTTGACGCCCTGACGACGCAGATGGTGATCGGCGCGACGCCGCGCCCGGTCGACGGCTACTTCTGATCTTGGTCGAGGTTGGCCTCGTGGGTCAGATTACTGGCTGAGCCCGGGTCGGTGGCGAGTGCGGGCCGGGCCGGGCCGGGGCGGGGCGGGCAGAGCACGGCCACGGCGATGGCTGCTGTTATCGCCGCCCCGGCGGGGTAGGCCATGCCGCCAAACTCGTCGGTGGGCACCAGGCCACGCCAGAACGGCGAGTCAGGCACGGCCGTGTCGGACAGTGTGCCCAGGAATTGCAGACTACCGAGCAGCCAGGCGGGGATCAGCAAGACGAGACCGCCAATGGCGGCGGTGGCCGCGAGAGGAGCGGCCCACGGACGGTGCTCGAGACGGCGGCTGGCCCAGCCGACTAGCAGCCAGCCGGCCAGCATACCGAGCAGGCCGACGGCGAGCGTCGAACCGGTGAGCCACCGCGGTTCCGCCCGGTAGATCGAGACCCTGAGCCCGCCTTCGGCGTACGCTGCGTCGAAGTAGTCCTCGAACGACAGCACGAGTGCGCCGTTGCGTGCGGTCAACGCCTGCGAGTTGTTTTGCCGGGCGCCGGTTTCGATGTCGGTCGGGCTGGTCGAGTAGGTGTCGGTGACGCGCCAGCCGGCCGCCTCCAGGCGTTGCTGCAGGCCGGCTAGATAGGCATCGACGTCCTCGGTCGCAGGCGTTCGATCGGTGACGTAGCTGACCGACGCCGCATCGGTCTCACCACCGTTGTTGCGGAAGGGGTCGTCCGACCTTCCGTACGATTGTGCTGATAAGCCTGGGGTGAGCATCTCGGCGAGCTGAGTCCACGCTGCGCCGGTTGGAAGCGCCGGCGCCGCCTCCCAACCAATACGGTTCGCCAGCGACGCGCTCAGAAAGCCGGAGATAATTGAGGCGAAGATTGCCAGCACGACCACGCCTCTGCTAAGTGGGCGACCGAGTCGGGCCCGCATGCCTTGCCGAAGCAGGTTGAGCGTCTCAATAGGGCCGGGCCGGACGTGTCCGGCCTCGGCGGCCATGAGCAGCGTGTCTGCCAGTTCTCCGCGACGTGAGCCCTTCGGGTAGACGTGCAGCAGCAGGCGATATGGGGTGGCGAGGCGGCGGCTCATGCGAACGCCGGGCCAGGCCGCGTGGCGTTCAGCCGCCGCGATGCGGTGCGAACGTTGTGGGCCAATCGCGCTGTCTCCTCAGCGAGTGCCGCCGCGCCGCCGTCGGTGAGGCGGTAGTAGCGCCGAGGACGCCCTTCAACGGTCTCCTCTCTGTCGATCGCGACCAGTCCTTGGGCGGCTAACCGGTCCAGCGCCGCGTAGAGGGTGCCGGCCTGCAACCTGACCTGGCCTTCGGAGAGCGCCTCGGTCGTCTGGATCACGCCGTACCCGTGCCGTGGTTGATCGACCAGTGCGGTCAGGATCCAGAACGTCGGTTCTCGCATGGCCTTCGACATGATCGCCAATATAAAGATTATCTGACTATGGTGCAACGGCACTGGTGCCGCGCCGGCCGGGGCGCTTACATCGCCTGCTTGCGGTCCGGGCCGCGCCCCGCGACCGGCAGACCCGAACAAGCCACACGAGCACTCTCCGGTGGCCGGAGGAAGCACGAACGGCCACTGCATCGCCGGCCAACCCTGCTACCGCAACGTCCCGAACAGTGCGCACGTCGGCTACTGGCTCGCGGCCGCCGTTCATCCGGTGGTATCGGTTGTTGGCGTCGCGCTGGGTCAGGCTGGGGTCCGACGGTGATCGGCGACCGACTGTTTCGATGCGACCACGTCCGAATGGCTGCATGGCGAGGGCACTGGCGCATGGCCGTGTTTGTGTAGCTCGGCGGCAGTTTGCGACAGGGGTCAGTGAGGCAACTCGGCCGGGAACTCCTCGACCCCCAGCACGCGCAGCAGCTCAAGCTTTTCCCGGGCCTCGGCGTCGGCCGGGGTCAGCACCAGCAGCTGCTGGCCGAGGTCGGGGGTGACCAGGGTTTCGCAGTCCATCGTGATGCGGCCCACGCGCGGGTGCATGAACGTCTTGCGGTCGGCCCGGCGCACCGCCACCTCATGTTCGGCCCACAGCCGCCGGAAGTCGTCGCTCGCGGCCCGCAACCGTTCGATCAGGCCGGTCACGGCCGGGTCGCCGGCCCTCCGGCCGGCCACCGCGCGCAGGTCGGCGACCTGCTGGCGGGCGTGCCGTTGCCACTCCTCGGGGCCGTGGAGGTCGCGGATGACCGGGTCGGTGAAGTAGCGGTAGGCGACGTAGCGGCGGTCACCGGTCAGCCCGGTGTGGTCGCCGGTGAGCAGGATCGACATGCGGTTCTGCGCCAGGACCTCGCCGAGGTCGGACAGGACCATGGCGGGGGTGTCGCCCACCAGGTCGAGCAGGCGGACCAGGCCGGCCCGGGCCAGGCGGGCGATGCCGTCGGCGGGCGGCGGCTGGTGGCCGGCCAGGTGGAACAGGTGGCTTCGCTCGTCGTCGGTCAGGCGCAGGGCCCGGGCCAGGGCACCCAGCAGCTGGGTCGACGGCTGGCTGCTGCGGCCCTGCTCAAGGCGGACGACGTAGTCGACGGACATGCCGGCGAGCATGGCGACCTCCTCGCGGCGTAGGCCGGCGGTGCGGCGGCGGGGGCCGTCGGCGATGCCGACCTCGGCGGGGCGGATGGCCTCGCGCCGGCGCCGCAGGAAGTCGGCGAGCTGCTCACGCTGCATGCCTCCATGCTGCCCCGGGGACTGGGCATCGAGCCAGGGAGCGGCGCTCCCACGATAAGCGCTCCGCTGCCGGCGGGCCGGAAAGCGGCGCAGGGTGGAGCCGAGATCGAGCGATGAGGGAGAGTTTCGATGCAGACACGCACTCTGGGCAACACGGGTCCCAAGGTTTCCGCGGTGGGGCTGGGGGCGATGAGTATGTCGGGCGCGTACGGCCCGGCCGATCGCGAGGAGAGCATCGCCACGGTACGAGCCGCGCTGGACGCGGGGGTCACGCTGGTCGACACCGGTGACTTCTATGGCATGGGGCACAACGAGCTGCTGCTGTCGGAGGCGTTGCGGGGACGTGACCGGGACAGCTATCTGCTGAGTGTGAAGTTCGGGCAGCAGGTGGGGCCGGGCATGCGGTTCGCCGGTCAGGACTCCCGCCCGGCTTCGGTGCGGAACTTCCTGAGCTACTCGCTGACCCGGCTCGGCGTCGACCACGTGGACATCTACCGGCCGGCCCGGCTCGACCGGTCGGTGCCGATCGAGGACACGATCGGCGCGATCAAGGAGATGATCGACGCCGGTCACGTGCGATATGTGGGGCTCTCCGAGGTTGACGCGGAGACCGTCCGGCGGGCGCACGCCGTACATCCGGTTGTTGATCTTCAGATTGAGTATTCGCTGCTGTCGCGGGCGGTCGAGGCCGACGTGCTGCCCACGCTGCGGGAGCTGGGCATCGGGCTGACCGCGTACGGGGTGCTCAGCCGTGGCCTGCTCTCGGGAAACTGGGTGCCGGGGCGGGCGGACGATCCGCGTAACCACAGTCCCCGCTTCTCCGCCGAGAACGCGTCGCACAACCTCGCCCTGGTGGAGGCGTTGCGCCGGGTCGCTGACGCGAAGGGGTGCACGGTGGCGCAGTTGGCGATCGCGTGGGTGACGGCGCAGGACCCGTCCATCGTTCCGCTGGTCGGTGCGCGCACCCGGCAGCGGCTGGCCGAAGCGTTGCCGGCGCTGGACGTGAAGCTGTCAGCCGATGATCTCGAAGAGATCGAGGCGGCCGTGCCGAAGGGTGCCGCGCGCGGTGACCGTTACCCGGCGGCGTTCATGTCGAGCCTCGGCGTCGGTAACTAGTGCCTCGTCCTCCAGCCGTGAACGGGTAGTCCGGTGGCGGATCTCGGGGCTGGTCGCGTTTAGGTGGCCGTGGTCGTACCCGGGTGTGCGACGGGTCGCCAGGCGCGGCCGGGGGCCGAGTGGCAGCAGCCCGATCACCGACGCGCCCGCGTCCCCGATCCGCACAGTGACCCACCTCGCAAATGTTTGCCTCTGACGTTAACGTTAGGTTTTAGCGTGGGGGGCATGCAGATCAACGGTACGAAAGCCCTCGTAACAGGTGCCAACCGTGGACTCGGCAAGGCCTTCGCCGAGGGGCTCCTCGCCCGCGGTGCCACCACCGTCTACGCCACCGCCCGCCGGCCTGAGAGCATCGACATCCCCGGCGTGGTCCCCCTCCACCTGGACATCACCGACCCGACGTCCATCGAGGCCGCCGCAGCCGAGGTGGGCGACCTCGACGTCCTCATCAACAACGCCGGCATCTCCACGAATGCACCCCTGCTCGGCCCTTCCACGGAAAACATCCGTCGCGAGTTCGACACCAACTTCTGGGGCACCCTCAACGTCACCCGCGCCTTCGCTCCCAGGCTCGGCGGGGGTGCCATTCTCAACGTCATCTCGGCGCTGAGCTGGTACACCTTCGCCCCTGCCAGCAATGGCTACGCCGCTTCCAAAGCCGCCGAATGGTCTTTCACCAATGGCATCAGACTTGAGCTGGCCGACCAGAAAACCCAGGTTACCGCCCTCGCCCTGGCGATAGCCGACACCGACATGATGGCCGCCTACGACATCCCTAAACTCCCGCCCCACGAGGTGGTCGCCATGGCCCTGGACGGCTTGGAGGCGGGCAAGCTCGAAGTAATCGCCGACAGTCCTACCGCCAACGTCAAGGCCTCGCTCTCCCGCGACCCGGCCCTCTTCTACGCCGACATCTCCGCCGCCCTCTTCGGCTGACACCACCGCCTCCCGCGCAGCTGGACAGGGACATGTGAGGCGGCTCGACATTCCAGCAAGAGATCTGTTGTGAACTGCGGTGACGGTGTCGTTTGTCCGTAGACGTTGCAGCAGCCACCGCCGAGTCTCGAAGGTCGTGTGGACCCAAGACGAGGCGGTGGCTGCCGCCGCTACGAAACCGCAGTTGGCGGGCCAGTTGATGTGCGCGAGGAGTCCGGCAACTGCATAGAGGATCTCGATCGTGCGCCAAGTGGGCATGCCAGCCCAATGCACCCACGCCCGCTCCGCCTCGGGGTCGGGCGCTCTTGCGTCTGGCGTTATCTACGGCCGCTCGGTGACCTGGGCGACGAACGCGGCCCAGGCGGCTGGGGCGAAGGTCAATGCCGGTCCGGTGACGTCCTTCGAGTCGCGCACGGCCACAACACCGGGCAGGTTGCTTGCCACCTCGACGCAGTTCCCGCCGCTCGCGCCGCTGCGGGTGGACTTGCCGGCGAGGGCCGGTGCGGGTCGGATGATCGCGCGCCCTCGCCCGCACCTGCCGATGCGCCCGGCGTGGCTGTGCCGCAACTGCGCCGCGCCCTGGCCGTGTGGTCCGGCTCGGCTCGCCCTCGTGGCCGAGTTCTACGGTCATTCGATCGCGCTGGCGTTCTATCTGGCCGCGTCGATGCAGGAGGCGATCGACGACGTGTACGGCCTGGGGCTGCGCCCGGACCTGCCCGCGATGCACGCCAGGTTCCTCGGCTGGTTGTCCCTGGCCCGCCGGCCCCACCGACGCTGAGCCCAGCCAAGCAACGAACCGGCCGGGTGGGTTGTGCCCCACCCGGCCGGTGTCCGGATCCCCGCAAACGGGCTCTAGTGCTTCTTGAACACCGGCATGGTGTCCAGCGTGGTGGTGATGTTCTGCGTGGTGCCGCCCCGGTACGTCTTCCCGGTGAAGATGTCGGTCCAGCTGTTGCCCGGCGGGAACCACACCGACGTGGTGGCGGTGGTGCCGGGCGTCGTCACGGGTGCCACCAGGTAGTCCGGGCCGTAGAGGTACTGGGAACCGGCGGTGGCGTACGCGGCATGCTCATTCGGGTACGCCAGGTACATCGAGCGGACGATGGGCGTACCCGTGCGGGTGGCCTCCTTGGCGGCGGCGTAGGTGTACGGCAGCAGCTTTTCCCGCAGGTTCAGGAACTTCTTGGCCGACGCGTTCGCCTCCGGGCCGTACTGCCAGGGCAGCCGGTCGCTGTGGTTGGAGTGCAGCCGGTCGATGGGCTGGAACGTGCCGAACTGCACCCACCGGGCGTAGAGGTCGTCGGGCAGCTTGGTGCTGCCCGGTTCGCTGCCCGGCTCCTGGAGGCCGCCGGTGTGCCCGCCGATGTCGTGGCTGACCGCGGCCAGCCCGGTCGCGGCCGACTCGCCCGGCGTGTAGCCGACCTCCATCTGCAACGTTGACCAGTCGGAGGTGGTGTCGCCGGTGAAGTGCAGCGTGGTGCGCTTGTCGGCCCACGGTCCGGTCGACACCGGGGTTGGGCTGCTGTAGCCGCCGGCCTGCAACGAGCCGTACGCCCGGGAGAAGGCGAAGCCGGTCTTGTCGGCGTACTGCTTGTTGATCCACGCGTCCGCGGTCACCCCGGCGAGCGAGGACTTCGTGTTGTCGCAGCACCAGTCCAGCCACCAGAGGTCCGGGCCCTTGGTGCCCTCCGGCAGCATCCCGTCGTGGAGCTGCATGTACGCCTTGAGCTGGTCCGGGTCGCCGAAGTCGAACACGTAGCAGTCGGGACCGCCGTTGCAGCCGACGCGCTGGAGCTTGCCCTTCGCGGTGGCCTGCGCCTGCGCGAACTTCGGGTCCGAGCCGAGGATGCTCGGGTGGATGTTGATGCCGGTGTGCAGGCCCTGCTCCTTGGCCCACTCGAAGAACGCCTTCGGGTCGGGGATGCGGGTGGGGTCGATGCTCCAGCCGTTCCACTTGTCCGGCGCCTTGACGTCGGTGTCGAGGACGAGCACGTCCATCGGCACACCCTCGGCCTTGGCCCGGGTCACCAGGTCCTGGAACTCGGTGGCGGTGCGGTCGTAGTACTCGGAGTACCACACCCCGTACGCCCACTTCGGCAGCAGCTTCGTGGGCCCGGTCAGGGTCGACAGGTCCAACAGACCACGGGTGAAGTCCTGCCCGTAGGCGAAGACGTAGCCGTCCTGCTCGGCGGCGGGCCGGGGCTTGGTGTCGCTCAGGGCCGAGGCCGAGTCGTCGAGCAGGTACCAGCCGTCCTGGTAGAGCAGGCCCGGGGCGGTGAGTGCGGAACCGGTCACGCCGTCCAGGCCCCGGCGGTAGCCGCCGAGCGGCGCGTGCGGGGCGAGCAGCGGGAAATCCTTGCTGGTGACGGCGACCGTGTCCACGTTGACGTTGCAACTGGCGTCCGTGGGGCAGCCAAGCGTCACGGTGTTGGTGCCGCCGTCGAGGTGGACCGGGACGGAAACGGTGTTCCAGTAGTCCCACCCGCTGGTCGGCGGAAGGGTCGCCGTGACCGGCGCCGCCGTTCCCGCCGTGACCGACATGGTGCGCGCCTGGCTCGGCTGGGCGCCGGCCTGGCCGTTGGCGTACCGGATCTGCAGTTGGTAGTCACCCGTCGACGGAACATCCGTCACGGTGAGCGCGTCGGCGGACGTGGTGCTCTCCAGGCCGGCGAGGAATCCCGTACCGGAAGCGCCGTTGTGGTCGTTCGCGGGCCTCGCGCCGCCGGTCAGCGCGCCGGTCTCGGCCTCGCCCAGCGTGCCGAACCGCAGGGGCTGCGGCTGGGGCGGGGTCGGCGCCGGGAACGAGTCACCCGGGTTGACCACCGCGAGGCTGTCGACGTTCACGTTGCCGGAGTCGTTGGGACCCCGCACGACGCTGATCTCGTGTCGACCCGCGCTGAGGTCGACCGGCACGTTGGCCAGGCCCCAGGTGTCCCAGTTCGCGGTGGGCGGCAGCGTCAGCGTGTGGCCGGCGTCGCCGTCGACCTGCACGGTCAGGGTTCGGGCCACGTTCTGGCCGTCGCCGCCGGTGCTGTTGGCGTAGCGGACGCTGAGCTGCTTCGCGCCGCCTTCCGGAGCGTCGAGCGCGAACGTGACCGAGTCGCCGGACGAGGCGAAGCCGGCCGCGAAGCCGCGCCCGGTGAACCCCTGGTGGTCGGTGGCCACGCCGGGGCCGTTCAACTGCAGCGACTCGGCCTCGCAGAGCGCGCCGAACGTGCAGGCCGGGGCGGTGTGGCCGGCCCAGGGTTGGCCCTGCACGACCTGCTTGCCGGTCTTGAGCCGCACAGTGAGGTTGTCGGCGGTGAACGCGCCCGAGCCGACCTGGTAACGCAACGTCATCGCACCGGTGTCGATGGTGAGCCAGCCGTGGTCGACGCGCTTCGTGAAACGGGTACGGGGGAAGTCGTCACGCCCGATGGCGTTGAACGTGGCGGCGTCGGTGAACCGGCCGTTCTTCTGGTACTCGGTGCGGATCAGGGTCGGGGACAGCACCTCGAAACGTGCGTTGCCCGACCGTACGGCTTCGTCCTGCGCCCGGTGGTGGTCGGCCTGTGCTGGCGCGGACGGCGCGAGCGCCAGCCCCGTGATGAGGATGCCGACGGCGGCGGCTGCTGTCGCGCTGCGGCGGGGTGAGTTCCGATAGAGCAAGATGCGCTCCTCGTCTCATATGGAGGAAATGAGTCGATGACAACGCTGTCACTCGACCGAAACGCCTGTCAACGGATCTTGAAGGGTGTCCCTTCTCTCTTTCGTCAGCGGCGAGGAGGGCGTGGGCGCGGATCGCAGGGTGATCCAGCGGTGCGTCAGCGGGTGAGTTCGTCCTCGACGAACGCGGGCCTTGCGAGCGTGATCGCCGGGATGGTCGCCACGAGGGCGACAGCGAGCAGGAACAGCAGCGGCAGGGCCCACCCGCCGCTCACGTCGTGCAGCAGCCCGACGAGCAGCGGACCGAGCGCGCCGAGCGCGTACGCGACCCCCTGGGCGAAGCCGCTCAGCGCGACGGTGCCGCCGTGGGTTCGGGTGCGAACGTTGATGAGCACGAGGCAGACCGGGAACAGGATCGACCCCGAGCCGATGAGCAGCACCCAGAGCAGTGTGAGTGTGGCGGGCGCGAGCAGCAGGCCGAGGTAGCCGAACACGAAGCTCGCGACACCGGCGGCGATCAGCCAACCGACATTGCGCAGCCGCGCGACGAGTAAGGGCGCGATGAATGCGCCGGGCACGCTGATGATGCCGGTGACGGCGAGCAGCACACCGGCCTCGGTCGGCGTCGAGCCAGAGATGTCGCCGAGGATCTCGGGCAGCCAGGCGAAAGCAGCGTAGGTGCAGATCGTGCTGGTCGAGAACACGACGGTGATCGACAGGGCCACGCGTGACCCCCACAGTCGCGTGACGAGGGCGGAAGGCGGGGACTCCACGGCGACGGCATCCGAGCGTCGCTGGCGGCGCTCCCGCGCGATGATGACGAGCCACGGAACGAGCGCGACTACCGAGTTCACCGACCAGACGCCGAGCAAGAACCGCCAGCCGACCTGCTCGGTGACCGGAGCGGCGACCGCGGCGGGCACGGCCGTGCCCAGGCCCACGACGCAGACGTAGACGGCGGTCAGCAGCGCTACCCGGTCGGGGAAGTAGCGCCGCACGATCGGCGGCAGCAGCACATTGCCGATGCCCGTACCGGCGAGCGCGACGACACTGCCGACGAGCAGCACCGCGAAGCCCGGGGCAAACGCGCGCACGAGATGGCCGAGGGTCATGAGCAGCAGCGCGAGCACGATGCCGCCGTCGAGGCCGAAGCCACGGGCGACGCGCGGCGCGATGAACCCGGATGCCGCCAGCAGGATCGGTGGCAACGTGCCGAGCAGCCCGAGGCCGATGTTCGATATCGGGATGTCCACCCGGATGTCGCCGAGGATCGGCGATATCGTCGCAACCGCCTGGCGCAGGGTGAATGCGATGAGCACGATGCCCAGGAGCGCGGCAGTGCGTCCCGCCCACAGCGGGAGGCTGCGGTGCTCGGACACCCGCCGAGCCTAGTACTCCATCCGTGGATGTTGACCTTGGGTCAGCCGACACGTCGGGTGGCGAGACGCGCCTTGAAGGTTCCCGGGATCACCGTCGGAAGGTACGGCGGGTACGGAGGGCCGAGGCGCGGCGGTGGTTGCTACCAGATGTGCGCGCGCTCGTCGATGAATCGCGGCGGCTCGCCGAGGAAGGCGGCGGCCGGAACTGCCCCGTGCGCCAGGTTGAGCGTGTCCAAGCGGTACAGCCAGGCGCCATTCATCCCGGTGAAGCGGTAGTTGATCTGCCAGCGCAGCCATTCGCCGTGCGCGAGTCGCACCGCGGGCGGCCGGCGGTGACGGCGCGGCCTACCCCAGGCCGACGCGAGCAGTTCAACCCGGAGTTGACCGTCTTCCAGCCGGAGACGCACCTCGCTCCGGTACGACACGCGCCGCAGGCCCTCGTGAGGCTCGAACCCGTCGGCCTCCGCCATGTCCACCTCGTGGGCGAGCGGCGCCGTCCGTGCCGGAAGTGCGAACGACACCGGTACGGCGTTACGCCGGGTCGCCTCGGCTCCGCCGTGCGAACGCTTGGTCCACGACGTGCGAACCCACTGCACCACAGCATCCACCCGGCGATACTCGGCCGCTACCTGCTCTGACGCAACTCAGATTCACACGGTCGACTCGTCTTGTCGCCTACCAGGACAGCGTCCTTGCAGGACGGGTCCGGCAACGGTCGAATAATCCAGAGTCAGACTGAAGAAGCACTTCACGCTGGGAATAGGCTTCCCGTTTGTGTCAGCAGAGCAGGTCACCGTGAGCCCGGTCGAACTCAACTACACCCTTACCGAGGAGGACTGGCTCGACGGCTTCGTCGCCCACCGGCGCCGCCTCCGGCGTCCCTGGCTGGTCCCGATACTGATCGTCGCCGCGCTCGTCGGGCTCGTCATCTCGAACGGCTTCCGGGCCATGTCCGCGGTTGACGTCGCAATCCTCGGCACGACGGCGCTCACCGCCGTCGGGTTCGGCCTGCTGCTGTTCCGGTTCCTCATCGCCGCCCGCTGGATGTATCGCTGGCAGGTACGCCTGATCATGCGCGGAAACCCCTGGCTGGCCGAGCCGATCCGGGCCATCGTCGATGACACCGGGCTACGTCTCACCAGCGCAAGCCGGAGTGAAACGGCCGCCTGGTCGCAATACCTGCGGTACGTCGAGACGGACCGGTCGTTCGTCCTGCGCGCGTCCGAGCGGCTGGGCGCGGCGGTACTCGTGCTCCCCAAGCGCGGGTTGGTCACGGGCGATCCCGCGCCGCTGCGGGCGTTGCTCGAAACCCACTGTCACCGAAGCGCCTGATCAGCGGACCCGAACGGGAGCGACTGCCATGGCGTCGCTCACCGTCGTGGACGCGACGTTGACCCTTGCCCTGGCGAAGCAGCGTGGCGAGGAAGACGCCGGCGGCTGGCCACCTGCGGCTCGGTCAGCAGCGGGGGCGGTCGAGTGGCGCGGCGGCACCCGCCAGCGCTTCGACTGTCGTCGTCGGTGCGGCCGACTCCGTCGGCGTCGGTGTGGGCGCGGTGGTGGGGCTCGGCGGGGCCGCGGGTGAGCTGCTGGGCGTGGGGGAGGCGCTGACGAGGGTGGCCGTGCTGCGTTGCACCTGCTTGGTGACCAGGCGAATGCCGGTGGCGGTCGCCTGGCGTCCGTACACGTCAGTGACCCTGATGCTGTAGGGCCCGGGGCCGATCCCGCCCTCGATGGTCCAGTGGTTGTCGCTCTGCCGGGCGGCCTTGCGGAAGCCGCCACCCGGGCCCTTCGCCTCGACCGAGCGGAGTGGGTTGCCGTGGTTGCCGACCTGCACCGCGAACCAGTATTTCGAGGCGCCGCCCTTCATCCGGAAGGTGAGGCCTCCGTCGAGCGGCGGGTTCACCACCGCCCGGTACGTCACTGAGGCGATGCCCTGCGACCGGTCGGCGATCTTGGTGAACGCCTCGGTGGAGAGGTCGATCTTGGTGGGTCCACAGCCGCTGCACTGGTCCATCACCATGACCCGGACCCTGCCCTTCGGGCCGCTCACCTCCAGGTAGCTGCCGCAGGCCGCCGAGCCGGCGTACTGGGATGCGCCGAGGGCCACGTAGAGCCGGTCCGCCGGCGGGCCCGGGAAGGAGCAGTTGCCGCCCGAGCGGCCAGCGTCGTAGAAACTGGCCTTTCCATTGTGGACGGCGTTGCCCGTCGGCGGCGCGGCGCAGGCCGGGGTGGCGCCGCCGCGGACGGCGAGGGTGATGCCGAGAACGGCGGCCAGGGCGGTGACCCCGGCGCCGGCCAACCAGTGTCTGACCCGCCGACTCGACCGAGGTGTGCCGTTGTTGCTGGCCGGGGTGTCGTCATTGGGGGCCGTGCCTGGTGCCGTCACGGCGCCTGATGTTGCCGCACGGTGCTGTGGCAGCGCAAAGCCGTCCCACCGATCGTTACTCGCCGGATCGGCGGGGACGCAATCCGTTGAGGGCGGTGGCGACGACGAGGTCGACGTACTCGGCGGTGAGCGGCCCGCTGCGTTGCAGCCAGCGGTTGAGCACCGGCCCCCAGATCATGTCCACCGCCACACCGAGGTCGACGTCATCGGCGATCTGACCCGCCTTCTGGGCGCTGCGCAGGCGTTGCCGCTTGGCCTCCTTCAACGGCCCCTCCAACCGCTCGGCGTACGCCGCCGCCAGCTCAGGGTCGAGCGCGATCTCGGTGGCCAGCGCGCGCATCGGTTGCTCGTACCGGGGATCGTTCATCTCCTCGACCGTCGCGCGCAGCACCAGGGTCAGGTCCGCCGCCAGGTCGCCGGTGTCCGGCAGCGTCGGCGGCCCGCCCTCGGTGGCCTCGCTGAGCATGAGGAAGGCGTCGAAGATGACCGCGCCCTTCGACGGCCACCAGCGGTAGATGGTCTGTTTGCCGACGCCGGCCCGCGCGGCGATGCCCTCGATGCTGAGCTTCGCGTACCCCATTTCCTGAAGCAGGTCGAAGGCCGCGGTGAGGATGGCGCGTCGGGAGGTCTCTCTCCGGCGGGCCGTGTTCGGCGTCATGGGTGAAACGATACCAGCGTACGAGACGAACCGTCTCGTCTTGACGATGATGGTTGGCGGGCCTAGTCTCGGCCCATCACGAGACGGACCGTCTCGTCTTGAAACCCCTGGAGAGCACATGCGTACCTGGTTCATCACCGGTGCCAGTCGCGGCCTGGGCCGCGCCTTCGCCGACGCCGCGCTCGACCGCGGCGACCGGGTGGTCGCCGCCGCCCGGACCATCGCCCAGGCCGACTTCGACGAGAGGTACGCCGACCGGCTGCTGACCCTGACCCTCGACGTGACCGACCGGGCGGCGGTCATCGCCGCCGTGAACACCGCCGTCGAGCACTTCGGGCGGCTCGACATCGTCGTCAACAACGCCGGCACCCTGTCCATGGGCATGATCGAAGAGTTCACCGAGGCCGAGGCGCGCGCCCAGTTCGAGGTCAACCTCTTCGGCGCGCTCTGGGTCAGTCAGGCCGTGCTGCCGCACCTACGCGCCCAACGGTTCGGCCACATCGTGCAGGTCTCCAGCATCGCCGCGCTCGGCGGCTTTCCGAGCACCGGCCTGTACAGCGCGAGCAAGTTCGCCCTGGAGGGCATGAGTGAGGCTCTGGCGATGGAGGCGGCGGCCTTCGACATCAAGGTCAGCATCGTGCAGCCGGGCGGATACTGGACCGACCTCTACACCAGCCTGCGCGCCACCACCCCGATGGACGCCTACGCGCCGCTGCGCGCCGAACTGGAACGGCAGTGGGCGGAAGGCTCGATCGACAGCGAACCCCGGCTGGCTGCCGAGGCGCTGCTGCACCTGGTCGACAGCGACGACCCGCCGCTGCGGCTCCTGCTCGGGAGCATGGTGTACGACCTGGCGTTCGACATCGCCCGGCGGCGGATGGACACCTGGGCGGGCTGGGAGCAGGTCAGCCGCGCCGCCGAGCACGCCGTCGCGGCCCCCGGACCGGAATGAGAGGCCTGCTCGTATCGCCACGGGCAACCGGTGCGGCGTTCTAGGCTCCGAGGTATGGCGGCGGCGTGCCCATCTCGTTGGCACATAAGTCCGGGCAGTGCCTTCACCCCATGATTTCTCCTCGCGAGGCGCAAACCTAGACGGAGAGGAAACACGCATGGCTGTCAAAACCAAGACTCGTCCGGGCACCACGGAGATTCGGCCGTTCTCGGTCGACATTCCCCAGGCCGACCTCGATGACCTGAAGAGGCGCATCAAGGCCACGCGCTGGCCGGACAAGGAAACGGTGAACGACCAGTCGCAGGGCGTGCCACTTGCGACGATTCAGGCCGTCGCCCGCTATTGGGAAAATGAGTACGACTGGCGCAAGATCGAGGCGCGGCTGAACGCCGTACCGCAGTTCATGACCACCATCGACGGGGTGGACATCCACTTCATCCACGTGCGCTCGAAGCACGAGGACGCGCTGCCGCTCATCGTCACCCACGGGTGGCCCGGGTCGGTGATCGAGCAGATGAAGATCATCGAGCCGCTCACCGATCCCACGGCGCACGGCGCGAGCGCGTCGGACGCCTTCCACCTGGTGATCCCGTCGCTGCCCGGCCACGGTTTCTCCGGCAAGCCGACCGAGCTGGGGTGGAACCCGCAGAAGATCGCAACCGCCTGGACCGAGCTGATGAAGCGGCTCGGCTACAACCGGTTCGTCGCGCAGGGCGGCGACTGGGGCGCGGTCATCGTGGACCAGATGGGCATCCAGGCGCCCCCAGAGCTGCTCGGCATCCACACCAACATGCCCGGCGCGATCCCACCCGAGATCGACCTGTTGTTCCAGGGCGACACCACCGGCGCGAACAACGCCATGGGCTCGCTGCCGTCCGGCCTCTCCGACGACGAAATGCGTGCCGCCGAGGAAGCCAACTACGTCTGGAAGCACGTCGCCTACGCCCTCATGATGGCGACACGTCCGCAGACCCTGACCGGGTTGGCGGATTCTCCGGTCGGCCTGGCGTCCTTCCTGCTCGACCACGACGCGAAGAGTCTGGCCCTGATCGCGCAGGTCTTCGAGGGCGCCAAAGCGGGCCTCACCCGCGACGACATCCTGGACAACATCTCGCTCTACTGGTTGACGAACACCGCGATCTCGGCGTCCCGTCTGTACGCGGAGAACAAGCTGTCGTTCTTCGCCGCCAAGGGCGTGAAAATCCCGGTCGCCGTGAGCGTCTTCCCCGACGAGTTGTACGAGGCGCCGCAGAGCTGGGCCGAGCAGGCGTACTCCAACCTCATCTACTACAACAAGCTCGACGTGGGCGGGCACTTCGCGGCCTGGGAACAGCCGAAGATCTTCTCCGAGGAGCTTCGCACCGCCTTCCGGTCGCTTCGCTAGATGGCCGTGCACCTGCCCCCGCTCAGCGGGGCGGCCGAGTGGCTCAACTCCGAGCCACTCGGCCCCGCCGACCTGGGTGGGCGCGTCGTCCTGGTCAACTTCTGGACGCTGACCTGCATCAACTGGCTGCGTCAGGAGCCGTACGTGCGTTCCTGGTCGCAGGCCTACCGCGATGACGGGCTGGTCGTCCTCGGCGTGCACACCCCGGAGTTCGGATTCGAGCACGACGTCGACTGGGTGCGGCGGGCGGTCGCGGCCCGATCGATCGACTACCCGGTGGCGGTCGACAACGACTACGCGATCTGGAGTGCGTTCGACAACCACTACTGGCCGGCGCTCTACTTCGTCGACACCGGCGGCGTCATCCGCGACGAACACTTCGGCGAGGGACGCTACGAACAGTCCGAGCGGGTGCTCCAGCAACTGCTCGGCATCGAACGCGCACCCGTACCCGTCAAGGGGCTCGGCCCGGAGGCGGAGGCCGACTGGACCAACCTGCGCACGCCCGAGACGTACCTCGGTTTCAGTCGCGGCGAACACTTCGCCTCGCCGAACGGCCCGGCGCTCGACGAGCGCCGCGCCTACCAGGTGCCGGCGAGCCTCGACCTCAACCAGTGGGCCCTGGCGGGGGAGTGGACGATCGGGTCGGAGAACGTCGTGCTCGACGAGGCCGGCGGCCGCATCGCCTTCCGGTTCCACGCCCGCGACGCGCATCTCGTGCTGGCCCCCAGGGCCGGCCGGTCGATCCCGTTCCGGGTGCTGCTCGACGGCGCGGCGCCCGGCCCGTCACACGGCGTCGACGTCGACGAAGCCGGCAACGGCGTACTCCAGGACGGCCGCCTCTACCAACTCGTCCGCCAGGACGGCGCGGTCCGTGAGCGAACCCTGGAGATCACGTTCGGCGAGCCCGGCGCCGAGGCATACGCCTTCACCTTCGGCTGACGCACGCCCACCCCGGCGCTCGGCCCCGGCTAGTGTCGGCTGCTGTGACAACGCCCGAGATCACAATCGCCACCCCAGCGGACCGCTCTGCGGTGGTCGGTTCGCTGGTCGCCGCGTTCGTCAAGGACCCCGTGCTGCGGCACCTGTTCCCGGACGAGGAAACCTATCCGGGGTACGCCGCCGCCTTCTTCGGGCACCTCTTCGACAAGCGGGTGCACCGGTCGTCGATCTGGACGATCGGTGGCGGCGCGTCCGTCGCCATCTGGGAGCCGCCGGCCGCGCCCCCAGCCGCGCCATCGGTTGAGCAACCGGCCGGGCCGCCGACCGATTCGCCGGCGGCCGGGCACGGGTCGCCGGAGGAGGCGCGATACCCCGGCGACGTGCTGGCCCGGGTGCGGGGCTACGACCAGGCCGTGCACGACGCCCTGCCGACGTACCCGTTCTGGTACCTCGGTGTCCTGGGCACCCACCCGGACAGCGCCGGACGCGGTTGGGGCCGTGCCGTCATGCGGGCCGGGCTGGCCCGCGCCGCCGCCGACGGCCTGCCGGCGATCCTGGAGACCAGCAACCCGGCCAACGTGGAGCTGTACCGACGGGCCGGCTGGGAGGTTGTGGGCTCCCTGGCGGAGCCCGTACCCACCTGGATCATGCAGCAGCCGCCGCGCTGAACGCGCTGATTGCGCGCCTCCTACGATCGACGGCGTGCACACCACCCCCTTCGCTCCCATCGACGTGCCGCAGGTCTTTCCGCCGGTCGCCCCGTTCGCGCGGACGACGGTCCGGTTGCATCCCCGCCCGGGTTCGCCGACAGCGGAGCAGAGCTCGGTGGGCGGCCCTTTGCTGTGGCCGGCCGACGAAGCCTGGCCGATGTGCGACGGACCGGAGCCCGGCGACCACTACCTCGACTCTCCGGGTGAACCGGCGGCACCGCTGGTGCCGGTGGTGCAGTTGCTGGCGGAGGATGTGCCCGAGGTGCCGTTTCCGGCCGGCGCGGACGTCTTGCAGGTGTTGTGGTGCCCGTTCGAGCATGAGCCGTGGACGTCACCTCGCCCCGAACTGCGGTGGCGTCGCCGCGCGGCCATCGGCGCCAGACTTCAGGAAATGCCCGCGTCGGATGTGGAGTCAGATCCATCGCACGTCCCCCGCCGCTGTGTGCTCGACCCGGAGCGGGTCACCGAGTACCCATCCTGGGACCTCCCGCGTGCCGTCTGGCCTCAGATCGAAGACACGATGACGCGGGTGGCGCAGGAGACCGGTTGGGAGTACGAGAGCGATCTGGCGGTCGCCTCGGGGATCAAGGTCGGCGGTTACCCCGGCTGGACGCAGTCGCCGGACTGGCCGGTCTGCGAGTGCGGCTCGTCCATGGACCATCTGCTGACGATCGCCAGCTGGGAGTTCAGCCGCGGCGACGAGAAGAGGTGGATTCCCGTAGAGGACCGCCCGGCGATGGTCGGGTGGGAGACGGCCACCACCGACGAACACCCGTGGCGGACGATCCAGAACCCCAGCGGGCTCATGCTGGGCGACGTCGGCGGCATCTACCTGTTCGTCTGTACGACCTGCCCCACCAGGCCGTTCGACTATCGCTTCGACTGTTCCTGACGGATCCGGCTGGTCACTAGCAGGCTCACGTCCCAGGCCTACGGCCGAATCGTGGACAGTTTCCGTCAGCTGCTGACGGAAACTGTCCAAGGTCTACGCGTGACCGTCGGCGACCTGAGGTCGAGCGGCGAAGATGCGCGCGTAGATCTCGTCGATGACGTCGTTCTTCGCCAGGCTGTAGTCGCGTGGGCGGTCCGCAGTGTCCCGCGCCAGGCGCCGCTTGGTCGCGGCGTACCGTTCCCGGTCGTCCGGGTGTGAGCGGAGCCAGTCGCGGAAGAGTCGGTGCCGGACGGGTTCCGGCGCACCCTGCGGCCAGACGTGCAGGTTGACGTCCTCGGCGGGGCTGAGGAGCATCCGGTGCCCGTGCCACCAGGGCTCCCGCAGGACGAGCCGGTACCCGAGCCGTTCCAGGGCGGGGAGATAGGCGGCCTCCTCGGCGGTGTCCCCGATGACGAGGTCGACATCGATGACGGGCTTGGCCGCGAGCCCCGACACCGCCGTCGACCCGACGTGTTCCACGCTGATGATCAGACCACCCAGTGCCTCGGTGAGCGACGACCGGACGGCGAGGAACCGCTGCGCCCAGGCCGGGTCGTACTCCTCGATGACGATGGACTCCCACGTCCGTGGCGGCTCGCCCACCAGGCCGGCGTCGACCTGTTCGGGGGTGCCATGGAAGCGCTGCACGACGTCCTGCGGAAACTCGGCCACGTCAACCTCCTCGGGAAGCAAAGTCCGCCAGGCTACGACACGACGACCGGTGCGGCCCACCCGACCGATGCGGGCATCGGATGTCGGGTGGGCCACCACTCCCGCCGCCTAGCGTCGGTGCTCGAAAGGGAAGGAGGCCCGGGTGTTGGATCGGCTGAACGAAGCCCTGGCGTACATCGAGCGGCACCTCGACCAGAAGATCGAGGTGGCCGAGCTGGCGCGGATCGCGCTGACGTCGGAGTACCACTTCCGGCGGCTGTTCTCCGCCCTGGCCGGCATGCCGCTGTCGGAGTACATCCGTCGGCGTCGGCTCACCGTGGCCGGTGCGGACGTACTGGCGGGGGAGCGGACGTTGCTCGACGTCGCGGTGCGCTACGGCTACGGCTCCACGGAGGCGTTCGCCCGGGCGTTCCACGCCGTACACGGCGTGGGGCCCGGAGAAGCTCGGCGTACGGGGGCAGCGTTGCGGGCCCAGCCCCGGATGTCCTTCCGACTCACCGTCGAAGGGAGCGGCAGCATGGAGTACCGAATCGTCGACAAGGACGCGTTCGCGCTGGTGGGGCGAAAGGCCCGGGTCCCGCTGGTGCACGAGGGGATGAACCCGGCAATCGTCGCGTTCATCCGGAGCATCGACAAGGAGACGACCGGGCGGATCGAGGCGCTCTCCGATCAGGAGCCGAAGGGGATCGTCAACGTCAGCGACAACCTCGCCGACAGCCGGCAGGAGGGCACCGAGCTGGACTACTGGCACGGCGTGGTGACCAGCGCTGCGCCGCCGGAGGAGCTGGACGCGCTGCCGGTGCAGGCCGGGTCGTGGGCGGTGTTCACCACGTCCGGTGCGTTTCCGCAGGCGGTGCAGCACCTCTGGCGTGACGTGTTCACCCAGTGGTTTCCGTCCAACCCGTACCGCAGCCGACCCGGACCGGAGATCTCCCGGGTCCGGGTGTCCGCGGACGGCACCCAGGCGGACGCCGAGCTGTGGATCCCGGTGGAGCGGGTCGCGTCCTGAGCTGCGGCGCCGGGTCGACGTGGGCACCGTCGGCCCGGCGCCGGCGGGGTCCGTCGTTCACCGCCACCGGCCCGGTGGGTGGTCGGGCAGCCGCAGATCCGCGAGTACGCCGAAATGGTCGCTGGCCCAGACTCCGTCGACCGGCTCGTCGAAGGCCCGCTGGCAGTCCGCCACCCCCAGCTTCGGCCCGTGGGGGCCGCAGCGAACCATGACGTAGTCGATCCGACGTCCTGTCTCCAGCGGCATCGTGCCCGCTCGTACCAGCGGATTGCGCGGGGTGAAGGTGTGCCCGGGATCGTCCGGGTGCACCGCCGACCAGGCGTCCTGGTAGGCGACGCTGCACCCGTGCAGTGACTGGCTCCCGCGCCAGAAGCGCACGCTGGCGGAGTCGGCGTCGTCGTCGAAGTCGCCGACGAGGACGACGGGCAGGTCCCGTCCGGCCAGCAGTGTCTCGATGAAGGTCGCGGACCGGACGGCCTGCAACTCCCGCTCGTGGGCGTACCCGAACTGGTACGTGGGTTTGTGGTGGGCGACCAGCACGGTGCCGATGAGCGGTGGCACCTCGACCTCCGCCACGACCACCGCCGACCAGGGGATGTCGACCCGTTCGGTGACCTGTAGGTCGAGTTCGCGGACGGTCCCGATCGGCCAGCGGCTGACCAGCGCGGCGCCGACCCCGTCGGCGGAGCGCCCGCCGTGGCGTACCACGTGGTGGTCCGGGCCGAGCAGGTCCGCGGCCTGGTCGTAGCCGTTGCCCCAGACGGTCTCCTGAAGGGCGACCACGTCCGGTCGCAGGCGGGCCAGACCCGGCTTGAGGACGGCCCGGCGGCGTTCCCAGTCGGCGAATTCGGGGGCGAGCAGGTTGAGGGTCAGCACCCGCAGCGCGGCGGGCTCGTCGTCCGTCGTCATGCCCTCGGTGGATACCCGCGCCGGCCACGGTGGAATCCTGACGTGCCCCACCCCTATGTAGAGTTCCGATACAGTGGTGGGATGCGGATGACGATTCCGGTCGCGAAGGTGCTCGCGGCGCTGCTCGCCGAGCCCGACGAGCAGCGCTACGGGCTCGACCTGATGCGATTGACCGGCCTGCCCAGCGGCACCCTCTACCCGGTGCTGCACCGGCTGCAGGGGGCCGGCTGGCTGGCCGCCGACTGGGAGGCGATCGACCCGGTCGCGGCCGGCCGGCCCGCCCGCCGCTACTACCGACTCACCGCCGAAGGGGTGGCGCAGGCCCGTCAGGCGCTCGCCGACCTGCGGGCCGCGATCCCCGACGGTCGCCGCCCGTGGGGCGGCACCGAGCCCACCGGAGCGCCGGCGTGGTGACCCGCCGGGTCGCCGAGCTGCTATTGGAGTTGGCCGCGCGCCGCTGGCCGGTCGACGTCCGCGACGACCTGCGCCGTGAGTGGGCCGCCGAGCTGCACGTCCTGGCCGAGAGCGGCCGCCGGACGACGATGGTGGGCTTCGCGGTGAGCCTGGCCGTCAGCCGCGCCGGCGCCCCGCTCGTCGACCGCACCCTGATGCGTGGTCGGGCCGGCCGGACCGCGGCGGCGTTGCTGCTGTCCCCGATCGCCTGCGTCGGGATCGTGCTCGTGAGCGCGTACACCCTGTACCCGATTCAGCGTTGGTTGATGTCCCAGACCTGGGCCGACCGCACGCAGAAGCCTCTCTGGACGGCGCTCACCCTCGGGATGGCGCTGCTGCTGGCGATGTTCGCGGCGCATTGGGCCCGACACACCGCACTCGATGGCCCGCTGCGCATCGCGCTGGGCGTGGCGCTTCCCGTCGCGGTGGCGGCGGTTCCGTTCGTCTACGTCATCTATCCGGACCGGCCGGCGGCTGCCGTACCCGGTCTCCTGCTGTGGCTGCTGGGCCTGACGCTGGCGCTGTGGGCCGCGGCGAGCCTCGCCGCCCGGGGTCGACTCCGCGCGGCCTGGTGGGTGGGCGTCGTCGGCGCCCTTGTCGCGGCCGACCTCGCGGTGATCCTCGCCGTCGTCGTCACGGTGCCCGGCGGCTACAGCGGTCCCCCGCTGTCACCGGACACCGTCGACGGGATCTCCGCGCCGCTGTGGCTCTTCGTCTCCTGGACTGAGTGGAACTTCGGCCTTCCCCGGCCGGCCCACTGGGAGATCATCACGATCAGCGATCGGCTGCTGGTGGAACCGATGCTCTACCTGGCCTGCACGCCGTACGCGCTCGCGTACGCCATCCGGGCGGCCCGGTCCGCCCCCGCCGCGCCGGTCGCCCTGGTGCAGACGCGCAGCGCCACGGGCTGGACCTGATGCGGAAGACCGGGCCGCCCACCGGCGTGGTGACCCGCCGGGCCGCCGAGCTGCTGTTGGGGCTGGCCGCGCGCCGTTGGCCAACCGACGTCCGCGACGACCTGCGCCGTGAGTGGGCCGCCGAACTGCACGTGCTCGCCGAGAGCGGTCGCCGGACGGCGATGGTCGGCTTCGCGGTGAGCCTGGCAGTCAGCCGGGCCGGCGCCCCGCTCGTCGACCGCAGTCTGCTGCATCGGCGGGCTCGCCGTACCGCCGCCGCCCTGCTACTGGCCCCGCTCGCCTGCGCCGGGATAGTGGTCGTCAGCGCGCTGGCCATGAGTCAGGTCTACAACTTGCTGTCGATGCGGGTGAGCTGGTCGACAGCGGGGCAGTTGCCGCTCTGGTCGACGCTGACCGTCGGCTTCGCGGTGCTGTTGGCGAAGTACACATCACGCTCGGCCCGGCATACCGCACTGCGGGGCCCGCTGCGCATCGCGCTCGGCGTGGTGCTCCCCGTCGGTGTGGCCGCACTCGGGCTCATGTCCGTCGTCAACGGCAGTGTCTTCGGCAGCTTCGTACCCGGTCTGCTGCTCTGGTTGGCTGGCCTGACGTTGGCCCTCTGGGCTGCGGCGAGCCTCGCCGCCCGGGGTCGGGTCGGCGTCGCCTGGTTGGTTGGCCTCGTCGGCGCGCTCGTCGCGGCCGACCTGGCCGTGATTCTCTTCGTGCTCCAGACCATTCCGGGGCCCGGCAGCGTTCCGGCCGACGCGATGACGCCGGACAGCGTCGACCGGATCTCCGCGCCGTTGTGGCTCCTAATCTGCTGGACCGACTGGAACTTCGGCCTGCCCCGCCCCACGTCGTGGGAGATCTTCCTGATCACCGACCAGTTGTTGCTGGAGCCGATGTTCTACCTGGCCTGCATGCCGTACGCGCTCGCGTACACCATCCGGGCGGCCCGGTCGGCCCCCGCCGCGCCGGTCGCCCTCACGCCGACCCCGGTGTGAACCTCAGTCGGGTACGTCGTCCCACGTCGTACCCGGCTCCAGGTAACCGGCCACCTGGTTCTCGCGCAGCGCGTACGCGATGACCAGCAGGGCGTGCTTGTCCAGCTCAGGCAGCCGGTCCAACGGGAACCACCGCACGGCCAGCGACTCGTCGTCGTTGACCCGGGCGGTGCCGGCCACCAGCCGGCACAGGAACCCCAGGTTCAGGTATTCGCAGCGGTCCCCGTTCGGGTACGTGTGCGGGTGCGACACGGCGCTGGACATCCGCACCGGCGCCACCTCCAGGCCCGTCTCCTCGCGCACCTCGCGGACCAGCGCGGTGGCCGGCTGCTCGCCCGGCTCGACGAAACCGCTGATCACCGACCAGCGCCCGTCGTCGGCGCGCTGGCCGAGCAACAGGTCACCGGCGTCGTTGCGGACCACCGCGCTGACGCTCGGCAGCCAGAGCAGGTCGTGGCCGACGTGCTTGCGCATGCCCACGATGTAGTCCGGAATCGCCATCCGGCGATCATAGATGCGACCCCACAGCGAGGCTCACCTGCGCATCTTCTGGTGTTCCAGTCCCACGCGTTTCGCCATTTCGGCCCGACGAACGCCATGCATATCTACTGTGGAGATCGTCGGCGACTTGTGCGATCCGGTGGCGGCCGGCCGGTTCGCGGTGCACAGTGATTCCCATGAGCGACAGCGGACGTGGTGGGCAGTTCTACTGGTGCACCCGGCATCACCGGGTCGAGACGGACGCCAACGTGTGTCCGGCGAAGCACGTTCTCGGCCCGTACGACTCGGCGGCCGACGCGGAGAACGCCCTGCAACGGGTGCAGGAGCGGAACGAGGCGTGGGATGCCGAGGACGCTCGTTGGGCCGGGGAGGACAAGTAGGCGGCGCGGGACGGCCCGCGCCGAGGTATTTCGTGCTCCGCGAGGACGCACGCGAGAGCACGTCCCCAAGGAGGGAACCACGATGGCCGAAGCACAGCAGGCCACCACCCGCCCGGCCGCCCGACGCACCACCGCGAAGAAGACCGCCGCGGCGGAGCGCAACACGGCGGCGAGCCGGACCACCCCCGTCCGCAAGTCCACCACGGGTGCCGCGAAGGCACCGGCCCGCAAGGCCGCCGGCGGCGCGGGACGCGCTCCGGCCAAGAAGACCACCACGGCGGCGAAGAAGGCCCCCGCGAAGAAGGCCACGACCACGACCACCGCCGCGGCCAAGAAGGCCCCCGCGAAGACCTCGGCCGCCACCCGCAAGACGACCGCCACCGCCAAGCGGGCCCCGGCGTCCACGGCGCGCAAGACCACCGCCGCCGCGAAGAAGACCACCGGTACGGCGAAGAAGACGGTGAGCGCGGCGAAGAAGACCACCACCTCGGCGGCGAAGAAGACCACCGCTGCCGCGAAGGCCCCGGCGCGGAAGGCCGCGACCACGGCACCGGCGCGCAAGACCGCGACCAAGGCGTCCGCCGTCAAGAAGACAGCGACGAAGAAGGCCGCCGCCAAGAAGGCCCCGGCCAAGAAGACCGCGTCCACCCGCCCCAGCGGCGGCGCGCGTAAGGCTCCGGCCAAGAAGGCCCCGGCCGCGAAGGTGACGGGCACCTCGTCGACCACCGCCCGCAAGGCGGCCGCGAAGAAGGCCCCGGCGAAGAAGACCGTCGCGGCCAAGGCACCGGCCCGCAAGGTGACCGCCCGCAAGTCGCCGGCCCGCCCGGTCGCCGCCCGAGCCACCGCCCCGAGGGGTACGCGCAGCGCCGCTCGGAAGGCGACCGGCTGAGCGCGGGCCACCCCTCGCCGGGCGGATTTCTCGGCCGGTCACCGGAAGCGGATCACCCGTGGCGCTGTCAGGATTGACCCGTGGTCATCCGACGCGTACTCGCGCCCCGCATCGACTTCGGCGCGTTGCGCCGGGAACTCGGCCTGTCCGAGGAGTTCCCGGCCGACGCCCAGCGTGAGGCCGACGAGGCGGCTGCGGCACCGCCGCGGCCGTCCGTCGACCGCACCGACATACCGTTCGTCACGGTCGACCCCGCCACCTCGCGGGACCTGGACCAGGCGATGCACCTCTCCCGCCGCCCGGGTGGGGGCTACCGGGTGCGGTACGCGATCGCCGACGTCGCCGCGCACGTCACCCCCGGTGGGGCGTTGGAGGCGGAGACCTGGCGGCGGGGGCAGACCATCTACCTGCCCGACGGGAACGTGCCGCTGCACCCGCGCACCCTCAGCGAGGGCGCCGCGAGCCTGCTGCCCGACGACGACCGGGCCGCGGTGGTCTGGACCATCGACCTGGACGCCGACGGCGGCACCGTGGCCGTCGAGCTGGAACGCGCCCTGGTCCGCAGTCGCGCCAAACTCGACTACACCGGGGTGCAGGCGGCAGCCGAGGCCGGGCGGCTACCCGACCCGATCGCGCTGCTGCCGGAGATCGGCGACCGACTGACCGCGCGGGGGTTGCGGCGCGGGGCCATCAACCTGCCGCTGCCCGAGCAGGATCTGGAACCCGACGGTGAGGGCTGGCGGCTGGTGCTGCGCGCGCCGGCACCGATGGAGGAGCGCAACGCGCAGATCTCCCTGCTGACCGGGATGGCCGCCGCCGACATCATGCTGGCCGGCCGGGTCGGCCTGCTGCGGACGATGCCGGCGCCCAAGCCGGAGGCGGTGCAGCGGCTGCGGGCCGCCGCCGCGCCGTTGGGCGTGCACTGGCGGGAGGGCGTGGGCCCGGGTCAGGTCATCGCCGGTCTGGACGCCGCCCAGCCGCGCGCCGCCGCGTTCATCGACCAGGCGGCCGAGCTGATGCGCGGGGCCGCGTACACCGCCTTCGACGGGGAGCTGCCGGAGCAGCCGGAACATGGTGGCGTGGCGGCCGCGTACGCGCACGTGACGGCGCCGTTGCGGCGGCTGGCCGACCGGTACGCCACCGAGGTCTGCCTGGCCCTGCACGCCGGCCAGCCGGTGCCCGACTGGGCCCGCGCCGCGCTGCCCCGGCTGCCCGAGGTGATGGCGAGCACCGACCGGGTCGCCTCGGCGGCCGCTCGTGGCGCCGTCGAGTTGGCCGAGGCGGCGGTGTTGGAGCACCGGGTGGGCGAGACCTTCGACGCGGCCGTCCTCGACGTCGACGCCCCGCCCAACGGCAAGTCCCGGCCCCGACCACCCGGTGGCACGGTCGCGCTGGACGCCCCACCGGTACGCGCCCGCTGCCACGGCCAACTGCCGCTCGGCGAACGGGTCCGGGTCCGCCTGGTCACCGCCGACCCGGCGACCCGGACCGTCCTGTTCGAGCTGGCCTGACCGGGCCGCCGCCCCGGCCCGGTCCTCGTCGATGCGCCCGCCCCGGTTG
>NZ_JAKKFF010000035.1 GCF_022229015.1 Micromonospora foliorum | reverse complement strand
GGGCCGGGGCGGCACCCGACGGCTCCGGGCCGAGCCCGACCGCGGTGACCAGCGGGGCGGTCACGGTGCCCAGCGTGGCCAGCTTGACGACCTCACCCGGCCCGCCCGTCGCGCCGAGCAGCGCGAGGGTCTCGGTCAGCTTGCCGTCGAACGCGGCCGCGATGCTCTCCGCGCCGCTGGCGAGCAGCAGGGTGCCGGCGAGGCCGCTGGTGGCGCCCTGCTCTCCGGTCTGGCTGTGCACGCCGATCACGATCGCGTCGACGGCGAGCTCGGCCGGGTCGGTGTCGACCAGGCTCAGGTTGGTGGTGCGGGGTGAAGTCACTGAAGCTACTCCGGGCGGGCCGGGCCGGTCGCGGCGTCGCGTACCAGCGGTGAAGGTCTCCGGCGGAACCTACCTGCCGGACGTCATGGCTGTCCCGCCGACAGCGCCAGCGGGCTCCGCCGATGCTAACCAGCGACGTTGCCCCCGGTAAGTTGCCACCCATGACCGACGTGACCTCCGACGCCGCCGCGACCCGGCTGCGCCGTTCCCCGCTGCACGAGCGGCACACCGCCGCCGGAGCCAAGTTCGCCCCCTTCGGGGGCTGGGAGATGCCGCTGGAGTACGCCGGCGGCGGGGTGATCAAGGAGCACACCGCGGTGCGTACGGCGGTCGGGGTCTTCGACGTGTCACACCTGGGCAAGGCCCGGGTGAGCGGCCCCGGCGCGGCCGACTTCGTCAACTCCTGCCTCAGCAACGACCTGGGCCGGATCGGCCCGGGCCGGGCGCAGTACACGCTCTGCTGTGATGACGCCACCGGCGGCGTGGTGGACGACATCATCGCCTACCTCTACGCCGACGACCACGTCTTCCTCATCCCGAACGCGGCGAACACCGCCGAGGTGGTGCGCCGGTTGCGCGCCGCCGCGCCCGCGCAGGTGACCGTCACCGACGAGCACGAGGCGTACGCGGTGCTGGCCGTGCAGGGCCCCCGCTCGGCCGAGTTGCTGGCCGCCCTGGACCTGCCCACCGAGCACGGCTACATGAGCTTCTCCGCCGCCAGCCTGGCCGGAGTGGAGCTGACCGTCTGCCGTACCGGCTACACGGGCGAGCTGGGCTACGAACTGGTGGTGCCGGCGGAGCACGCGGTCGCCGTCTGGGACGCGCTCTTCGTCGCCGGCGCGGCGTTCGAGCTGCGTGCCTGCGGGCTGGCCGCCCGGGACACGCTGCGAACCGAGATGGGCTACCCGCTGCACGGGCAGGACCTCTCCCTGGACATCAGCCCGGTGCAGGCCCGCTCCGGCTGGGCCGTCGGCTGGGACAAGCCGGCCTTCTGGGGCCGCGACGCGCTGCTTGCCGAGAAGGCCGCCGGCCCCCGGCGTACGCTGCGCGGCCTGGTGGCCGTCGACCGGGCCATCCCGCGGCCCGGCATGACCCTGCACGTGGGCGACACCCGGGTCGGCACCGTGACCAGCGGCACCTTCTCGCCAACCCGCAAACAGGGCATCGCGCTGGCCCTGCTGAACACCGACGCCAACCTCGCGGATGGCGACGAGGTAGAGATCGACATCCGAGGCCGCCGAGCCCCCCTGAAGCTGACGAAACCCCCCTTCGTAACCCCCTCAGTGAAGTAACCCCACCCCCAGCCCCTCGCCCACCCCGCCCTGCCCCTCGTCCCGGTGATCAAGAGGTTTGCGTCATGTTCGGACGAGATTCTGACGCAAACCTCTTGATCAACTAGGGCGGGAGGTCAGGGGTCAGCGGGTGGGGGTTGGGGGTTCTCCTGAGTCCAGGACTGCTTGGGTCCAGCCGCCTTCTATGACGCCTGTCGCGTCCAGGACGGCCCAGTCGACCACGTCGGACGTCTCCACGACGACCGGGGCGCCGATGCGGACGCTCTGGTCGGTGTTGGCGTCGCTGGCGCTCACGCCGACGATGCGCTCCGGGGTCTCCCACGAGGTGACGCCCGCCCAGACGTACTCCGGGCCGTCGTCTCCGGGCAGGCCGTACTTCACCACCAGCTGCGACTCGGCGGGGAGCTGGCCGGCGACGAACCGGGCCCGCGCGTCACCCAGCGCGGCTCGGGCGGTGGCGACCGCACGGCTCATCGCGTCACCGGATCGGGCGTAGCGCACGTCCGGCTGGATCCCGGAGAACAGGGTCGCGCAGGCGGCGGCGTAGTAGCGCCCGTCCGGCCCGGGGTGCCCGGCCGGCGGGCGCAGACTGAGGAACGAGTCGGCCTCCGGGTCGGTCGCCGGGTCCAGTTCGAGGCGGAGCAGCACCGGGGCGGTGGCGCCGTGCTGCTCCGGGTTGCCGTACGCCACCGCGATGTCGTGCCCGGTGACCGTGGCGAGCACCGGCAGTTGCACGAACGCCGGCACCTCCTCGCCGGTGAGCCCGTCGGTCCAGTCCCGCAGCAGTCGGCGGGCCGCCCCGGTCATCACCGCACCCCAGGCGCGGGTGAGGTGGTCGGGCACCCCCTGGGTCTGCAACTCCAGCAGACCGAAGCGGCGTAGCCCCTTGGTGGTGAACCACAGGCCCTCGGTGTCCGACGAATACGGCACCAGCACCCAGTCGACAAGTCGGACGCGGCCCTGCTCGTCGGGGAGGGAGCGCAGCGCGGTCGCCGGGTCGAGGAACTGGAGGCCGAAGACGTCCACCACGTCGCTGTCGACAGACTCTGCCACGGCGGCCGCGACCGCCCGGGCGGCCCACTCGTGCGCGGGCGGCCAACCGGGCCGGTACTCGGCCTGTACGACCACCAGGTGCGTCGCCGCCGCCAGCCGGGCCAGCTGCTCCTTGGTGGCGCCGAACGCGGTGAGCAGGTCCGGCGGCAGCTCGGGGAACTCGGAGATCGGCCGGGTGTCGACGCTCATCAGCGGGCTGTCGAGCATCTGCCGGGCCAGCCCGTGCACCGGCTCGGCCAGCCGGCCGGTCAGGGCCGCCACCGCGGTCTTCGCACTGACCTTCGGTAGCCCCGCCATCGGCACCAGGTAGGTCGCGCTGAGCGACTCCGGCACCGGTACGGGCAGGAAGTCGTCCGTGATGAGCATTGTGGGATCCCCCGGTGGCCGCGCCGGTGTTGTCGAGCCGAACGCTACCCGGCCCGCCGGGCCCGGTTCAGCCGGACAGCACCAGACCCAGGTAGACCAGCGTGGTGACCACCTCGACGGTGGCGCCGAGGACGTCGCCGGTGATCCCGCCGAGCCGGCGTACCACGTGGCTGAGCAGCGGTAGCGCGACGGCGACCGCGGCGACGACGGCCAGCGGCCCCTGCCACGGACGGCCCGGCACCGCGGGCACCGCCAGCAGCACGACGGCGACCGCGCCGGCGG
>NZ_JAKKFF010000349.1 GCF_022229015.1 Micromonospora foliorum | reverse complement strand
TCGGCCGCAACGTGCTGGACCCGGCGCGGCGGGCGGGGGCGGCGCGGGCCGGGCGGACCCAGGCCGACGTGGTGGCCGACGAGGTGGCGGCGCTCTGGGCGTGATCGCTTACGCTCACCGCGCGGTCGATCGGACGATGGAGGTGCGCGGTGGCGGGTGTGGGTGTCGGCGACGTGGTGCGGGATTTCGAGCTGCCGGACGAGACGGGCACGCCGCGTCGGCTGTCGGAGTTCCTGGCGGCCGGGCCGGTGGTGCTGTTCTTCTACCCGGCGGCGATGACCCGGGGGTGCACGGCGGAGAGCTGCCACTTCCGTGACCTCGCGGCGGAGTTCACGGCGCTGGGCGCGACGCGGGTGGGCATCAGCCGCGACCCGGTGGCGAAGCAGGCCGAGTTCTCGAAGCTGCACGGCTTCGACTATCCGTTGCTGTCGGACGCCGATGGCGCGGTGGCGCAGCAGTTCGGGGTCAAGCGGCGGGTGCCGTTGGGGCCGTTGAGCATGAAGCGGATGACCTTCGTGATAGGCACTGACCAGCGGGTCATCGAGGTGATCCACAGCGAGGTCAGCATGAACGAGCACGCGGACCGGGCGCTGCGGGCGCTGGGCGGCTGAGTGGGTGTGAGCCCCGTGCGGCGGGTGTCGCAGCCGGCTGGTATCAAGACAGCAATCAAACAGGTGTACGGAAGAGGGTTGTGATGGATGCCGGCCAGGGTTTGTCCACTAGCGAGGTGCAGAGCATCCGGGAGGCGTTGGCGGCCGGGCGCAAACCGCGGGTGGTGTTCACCGCGGCGGCGGGGCAGATCGCCGGTCAGGTCGGTCAGGTGATCGAGCTGACCGACCCCGAGGTGTCCGACGAGTTCGTGGTGGTGCGCTTCGGCCGCGACGAGCTGCCGTTCTCCCCCGCCGACCTGGCCGTGGCGCCCAAGGGCGTCACTCGTCGAATGGTGGAGCCGAAGCCGGAGCCCGAGCCCGAGCCGCCGGCGGCGCCCGCGCCGGAGTTCGTGTTGGACACGCCGCGGGTGCCCGCGCAGCGACAGGAGGAGCCGAAGGTGGAGCAGACGGAGAAGCCGCCGGCGCGGCGGGCGGTCAAGGCCGTCAAGCCCAAGGGCCCCGCCGGTCTCACCGTGACCCTGGCGTACGCCGACGGTGAGTGGACCGTCGCGGCGCAGCAGGGCAGCAAGGCCCTCGCGAAGCCGTACGTGGTGAAGCCGGCGGAGGCGTTGAAGATGGTGGCCCTGGTCGACGTGCCGGGGGTGCAGGAGGCGGTGGAGCAGATTCTCGGCACCGAGCGGGCCGAGGCGGAGCAGCAGGCCGAGAAGCTGCGCGCCGAGTTGGCCGAGATCGAGGCCCGGTTGGCGGAGCTGCGCGAGGCCCGCTGAGGCGGGTCAGTGCCGGCTGTGGTGGTGCAGCAGTCGGGTGAGCAGTCGCGTCAGCTGCTCGCGCTCGCTGGCGGACAGCGGGGCGAGCAGGTCGTCCTGGACGCGTTCGAGGGTCGCGCCCATCCGGCGGGCCTCGTCGGCGCCGGCGTCGGTGGCGCTGATGACGTTGCGGCGGCGATCGGCCGGGTCGGGGGCGCGTACCACGAGCCCTCGGCCGGCCAGGTCGTTGATGGCGGCCACCACGTCGCTGCGGTCGATGCCGCAGCGCCGGCCGAGGTCGGCCTGGCTCGCGGGACCGTCCTCGGCCAGGGTGGCGAGCAGCCGGTAGTGGTAGCCGCGCAGGTCGTGCGCGGCGAAGCCCTCGCTGAGCAGGCGGCCGGCGTGGCTGGCGGTCTGGTTGAGCAGCCAGCTCGCTGTGGTGCTGAGCCCGGCGGGTGACTGCGGGGCCGCGTTGTCCATGTGGCGCAGCCTACCAGGAATCGTTGGCGCGACCCACGATCGGGTGTTACGTTGGTGCTACCAACGTTGGTTCAGCCAACGTATTGAAGGAGGCGTCATGTCCACCGTTCCCACCCTCAACGGCCAGGTCATCGGCCAGGCCCACTACGCCACCCGGGCCCTGCTCGAACGGGCCACCGCTCCCCTCGGCATCGAGTTCAACCAGGTGCTCGTCCTCAACGCCCTCGCCAACGGCCCGGTCGAACGCGCACCACTCATCCAGCGGATCACCAGCACCCGCAAGGTCGACGAACAGGAGGTGCAGCGGGTGCTCGCCACCCTCGTCGAGGCGAACCTCGCCCAGGTCGACCACGACGCGGGCGCGCCCCGGCTGCGGCTCACCGACGCCGGTCACACCGTGCAGGCCCGCATCGCCGACGCCGTCGCCGACATCGGCGCCCGCCTCTACGCGGGCATTCCGACCGACGAGGCGAGCGCCGCCGCCCGGGCGCTCACCCTGGTCACCCAGCGCGCGAACGCCGAACTGGCCGCGACCCCGACCTGACCGGGGACCCCGACCTGACCGGGCGCGGTACCGACGGGGTGCGAGCCCAGCCCTGCCGGCCGGTCAGCGGGCCGCGCGCTGGCCGGGTTCTGCCGGCCGG
>NZ_JAKKFF010000348.1 GCF_022229015.1 Micromonospora foliorum | reverse complement strand
CAGTTGCCGGGGGGCGGCCCGCGGCGGCGTCCATGGCGGCGTTGGCGAGGGCGTCGGCGTGCCGGTTCTGCTCGCGCGGGATCCAGCTGAACCGGACCGCGGTGAACCGGCCCACCAGCGCGGCGGCCTGGGCGGCGAGGGGGCGCAGGCCGGGGTGCTTGATCTGCCATCGGCCGCACATCTGCTCGACCACCAGCTTGGAGTCCATCCGGACGTCCACCTCGGCGGCGCCCAGTTCGGCGGCGGCGGTCAACCCGGCGATCAGGCCCTGGTACTCGGCGACGTTGTTGGTGGCCGTGCCGAGCGACTCGGAGCGCTCGGCGAGCACCTCGCCGGTCTCCGGGTCGCGGACCACCGCGCCGTAGCCGGCGGGGCCGGGGTTGCCCCGGGACCCACCGTCGGCCTCGATGGAGACCACGCGCGGCGCCACGACCTACAGGCCCGACTCGTTGGTGCGAACCATGATCCGTCGGCAGTCCTCGCAGCGGACCACGTCGTCGGGGGCGGCCTTGCGGATCCGGGCCAGGTCGGCGCCGGACAGCTCCAGGCGGCACCCGCCGCAACGGCCCGCGGTGAGCAGCGCGGCACCCAGCCCGGTGTCCGCGCGGATCTTGTCGTAGAGGGTGACCAGCTCGCTCGGGAGGTCGGCGGCGAGCGGCTGCCGGGCGCCCCGCTTGAACTCCTCCTCCTTGGTGATCTCGGCCAGCGCCTCGTCGCGGCGCTGCTCGGTCGCGGCCCGCTTGTCCCGGGTCTCGGCCAGCCGCTGCTCGACGCCGTCCAGTACGCCCTGCGCGGTCTCCCGCTGCTCCATCAGCTCCAGCTCGGCGTCCTCCAGGTCGCCCTGGCGACGCTTCAGCGAAACCAGCTCGTGCTGGAGCGCCTCCAGCTCGCGGGCCGGGCCGGTGCCGGCGGCCAGCCGGTTCTCGTCCTTCTCCTTGCGGGCCCGGACCTGCTCGACGTCCTTCTCCAACCGGGCGATGTCCCGGTCCAGGTCGTCGACCGCCACCTGGGCGCGGACCCGCTCGTCCTCCATCGACGACAGCTCCCGGGCCAGCGACTCCAGCTCGGCCCGCTCGGCAAGCGTTCGCCTGCGGTGGGCGAGCTGGGCGAGGTTGGTGTCGATCGCCTGGAGGTCGAGCAGGCGGCGCTGCACCTGAGGGTCAGCCTTCACGGTCGGGCTCCTTGTCGTCCACAACGGGTGCGGCGGCGTGCACGGTCCACGGGTCGGTGTCCAGGTCGGACACCAGCGTCTCGACGTCCAGCGCCTCCCGGAGGAAGGCGGCCAGGTCGTCCAGCCACGGTCGTTCGGTCGCCCAGTGGGCGGCGTCGATCAGGGCGGGACCATCGGCGGCGAGGTGCTCGCCGGCCGGGTGGTGCCGCAGGTCGGCGGTGAGGAACGCGTCCACCCCGGCGGCGGTCGCGGCGCCGAGGAAGTTGTCCCCCGACCCGCCGCTGACGGCGAGGGTACGAACCATACGCCCGGGATCCCCCGCCGCGCGAACTCCCCAGGACGTGACGGGGAGCACCGCGGCGGCGTGCCGTGTCAGCTCGGCGAGGGTCATCGGCTCGGGCAGCTCGCCGATCCGGCCGAAACCCCTGTCGTCGCCGTGGGCGGGCGAGCCGGGCGCGGGGCGCTGTAGCGGGCGCAGACCGGTGAGCCCGAAGCGGGCGGCGAGTGCGTCGGAGACGCCCGGGGAGGCTACGTCGGCGTTGGTGTGCGCCGCGTAGAGCGCCACCCCGGCCCGGATCAGCCGGTGGATGATCCGCCCCTTGAAGGTCGTCGCGGCGACCGACGAAACCCCGCGCAGCAGCAGCGGGTGATGCGAGACGATCATGTCCGCGTCGGCGGCGAGGGCTTCGTCGACCGTCTCGGGCACCACGTCGACCACGCAGAGGACGCGGCGGACCGGGGCGGCCGGCTCGCCGAGCACCAGGCCGACCCGGTCCCACTCCTCCGCCCAGACCGGCGGAAAGCGCCGTTCCAGCTCGGTCACCACGTCGCTGACCGTGGGGGCGGATCCGCTTGTGCTCACGGCGGGCCAGCTTACCGGCGTGGAGGCCACCGGGCGGTGACACCCGGCCCGGCCGCGTCGGGCGGAAGATCCGCCGGACGCGTCAGGCGGCGCTCCAGGAGACGGTCTGCAGCGCCGCCAGCGGCATCGCCCAGGGGAAGGCGTGGGTGTGCTGTTCCCCCGTTCCCGGCGGGTGCAGAGCGATCACGTCGTCGCCGAAGAGCACCGTGACGCCCCACTCGGCCAGCCGGGCCACCCCGGCCCGAAACGCCGGGTGGCAGGCCATCGCCGCGTTGGTGTACGGCACCGCCACGATGGGGACGCCCTTGCCCTGGGCCTCGACCAACAGCCCGAGCGCCAGGGTGTCGGTGATCCCGGCCGCCCACTTGTTGACCGTGTTGACGGTGGCCGGGCAGACGATCATGGCGTCGGCGGGCGGCAGCACGTCCGGGTCACCGGGATTCTTGTAGTGCGTCCGCACCGGGTGGCCGGTCTGCCGGATCAGGGCCGCCTGGTCGACGAACTTCGCGCCGTCCGGCGTGGTGACCACGCAGACGTCCCAACCGTCCTGTTGGGCGAGGTCGACCAGACGACCGACGTGCCGAGCCAGCGGCGAACCGCAGGCGATGACGTAGAGCACCTCGCGGTGCCCGCTGTTGCGCGCTGCACCGGCCATCAGACCGGCTCCGCGCTCATACCCCTACTCCCATGTGCTCAGCCAACTCCGCTACCGGAGAAGGCGGCGCACCACGTGTGCGACGGAGGATGTCGGACATCACCTCGTGCGCGATCGGCCGGCAGCGGATCTCCGACGGGGCGAGCCGATCACCGAGCAGCAGCATCTCCCCGGCGTTGGCCACGTCACCTATCTGGGCGTACCCGCGGGCGATGTCGAGCAGGTGGTGGGCGCGGCGCTCGGGCAGCAGGGCGTTGAAGGAGGGCTCCGCGATGCGCAGCTGGTGCACCTCCACGGCCCGCCCCCCGTCGCCCAGCTCCACCGCGGCGGCGGCCCGGTGCAGCTCGACGTTCGTCGGGCCGAACGACGTCCAGTAGTGGTTGTGGTCGCCGCCGAGCAGGGTGGCGGCCTCCTGCGCGCAGTTGATCAGGTCGTCGACGCTGGCCGAGTCACCGATGCGGGACGCGGCCATCGCGCCCTGCAGCAGCAGCATCCCGTAGACGGAGAGGCGGGCCGGGGAGATCTCGTTGCTCCCACCCGGTGCCAGCCGGTTGGCGATCTGGACGTTCAGCTCCAGGGCCGGGCGGGCCCGCCCCATCGCGACCAGCGCGTTGCACACCCGGGTGGTGGCGATCCCGGCCAGCAGCGGGTCGTCGGCCCGCTGCGCCACCGCCATCGACCGGTCGGCGGCCAACCAGGCGAGCTCGCACTCGCCGAGCTTGCGCAGCACCGAGGAGGCGATCTGGTAGACCTGCCCGAGCAGGTGGGCCGCCTCGGCGGCCTGGTCACCGCCGTAGGCGGCGTCGGCCGCCTGGGCGTCGCGCAGCAGCTTGGGCAGGGCCCGGGTGAGCATCCCGTAGCGGCCGTACTGGTAGGTGAGCCAGGCGTGGTTGACGGCCTTGCGCATGTCGTCCATCGGTGGCGGGTACGGCGCCGCGTCGAAGTACGCGCTCATCGAGTCGTAGCGTTCCAGCGCCGCCCGGATCTCCTGCACCTCGACCTGGTCGATGCAGTTGAGGGCGTCGGCGCGCCGCTCCGGATCCTTGCCCATCAGGAGCTGCACGTCCATCTGGAGGATGTCGGCGATCTCGTAGAGGACGGAGAACTTGTCCAACCGGCGGACGCCGCGTTCGACCTTGTCCACCCAGCTCTTGGACTTGCCCAGCCGGTCCGCGAAGACCTGCTGCGACATCTTGCGTCGCCCCCGCCAGTAGGCAACTCGCCGTCCTATGGGTAGCTCGTCCATCTCCCCATCCTCCCCTGCCACCGACACCAATCGAGTCGGGGCGATGTCCGCGGGTGCGGCGACTGCCGTTCACTTTCAGGTTTTGCCTGGTCGCACAGGATGTACGTCAGCCGTACAGCTAGTCCTCGTACTTTTCGTGCAAGTTGCACGAGCCGTTCGTCAACCTCAACGATCGTGGGTTACGGCAGTGACGGTGCTCGACATGCGACCTGGCGAACGCCGGGCCCGACGAGAGGAGTTGGCATACATGTGGGGGAATGTCGGACCACGCGTCGCCGAACTGTCGCCGCTGGAACGCGTCCGGCTGCGGCGGGTCGCCATCCGCTACGCCGTACACGGCTGGGAGGTCACCCCGGGTGCCTGTCTGGCCCGCAGCCGCTTCGTCTGCGGCCGGGCCGGCTGTCCCACAGTGGGCTGCCATCCCGCCCTGGAGAACTGGGAACTGGGCGCCAGCGCCGACCCGGCCCGGGTGGCAACCTGGTGGCGGAGCCGACCGCACGGGGTGCTGCTGCCCACCGGCCGGGCCTTCGACGTGCTGGAGGTGCCCGCCCACCTCGGCCGGCACGTGCTCGACGCGGTCCAGATCCACCCGGCCGGCACCGGCGTACGCGGACCGGTGCTGGTCACGCCCACCGGGCGGTGGATGTTCCTGGTCCGCCCCGGCGACCCGCTCCGGCCGGAGTTGGAGCACTGCTTCCACGTGGTCCGGCACGGGCCGGGCTCGTGGATCCCCGCGCCACCCACCCGGCTGCCGGAGGGCACGGTCCGCTGGGCGGTCGCCCCGGAGCAGGCGCGCTGGCAGCTTCCGGATTCGTACCTCGTGCAGAACACGTTGATCGGGGCGCTGCGCGCCGCCGGGGTGACGCTGCGCAACCTGGAGAACAAGGGCAACCCGTGGGGCGCCCCGCAGAACACCCGCGAGGACTGGACCAAGGGCCTGGACTTCGAGGTGCCCCGGGTCGGCGAGGTGGACGACGTCGAGTACCTGGTCTGGGTCCGCTGCGCCGGCGCGTTCGAGGACCGGGCCAAGAAGTCGCCCCGCGCGGTGGCCACGCTGCTCAACGAGGCGGCCGTGACGTTCGCGACCCTGCGGGAGGCAGACAACACCTCCGGTGACCCGCAGCCACGGCGC
>NZ_JAKKFF010000347.1 GCF_022229015.1 Micromonospora foliorum | reverse complement strand
TCGCCCGCGTCGCCCGCGTCGCCCGCGTCGCCGGTGGCCGCCTGACCGCCGTCCACGCGTCGGCGGGCGAGCACCGGGACCGTGAAGCCGAGCAGGACACCGGCCACCGTGGCGTGCACACCCGAGGCGTGCATCAGTGTCCAGGCGGCGATCGCGAGGGGGATCAGCGCCCACCACCAGGTACGCCCCCGCTGCACCAGCACCGCGAAGAGGCCGATCGGCGCCAACGCGGCGAGCAGCGGAACGGGCTGGAAGTCGGCGGTGTAGAAGATCGCGATGATGGTGATCGCGAACAGGTCGTCGACCACCGCGAGGGTGAGCAGGAATGCGCGCAGGCCCTGGGGCAGATGTGAGCTGACCACCGCCAGCACGGCGAGCGCGAATGCGATGTCGGTGGCGGTCGGAATGGCCCACCCGCGCAGGCCCTCCCCGCCCGCGCTCAGCACCACCGCCAGGTAGATCAGCGCCGGCAGCAGCATCCCGCCGAGTGCGGCCGCCACCGGCAGGGCGGCCCGTCGCGGGTCGCGGAGGTCACCGGCGACGAACTCCCGTTTGAGCTCCAGGCCCACCACGAAGAAGAAGATGGCCAGCAGGCCGTCCGCCGCCCAGGTGGCCACGTCCAGGTCGAGGTGCCAGGGCGCGCCGGGCCAGGGCACGACGTCGCCGAGCCGGGTGTACGAGTCGGACCACGGCGAGTTGGCCCAGATCAGCGCGATCACGGCACCCGTCAGCAGCAGCGCGCCACCGACGGTCTCGGTACGCAGCACGTCGGCCAGGTGCCGGGCCTCCGGCCAGGACGACCGGGAGAACAGCCGGATCTTCGGCGGACGCGGGCCCGACGGTGGGGTGCGGGAGGTCATGTGCGGGTTCCCCTACGGGAGTCGGGACAGCAGGAATCCACTCGCCGACCAGACTTCCCGGCACACCGCTGTCGACCCTATCCGGCGGTGTGGTCGGCGGCGACCGCTGGGCCGATCGGACGCCATCCGATCGGCCTTCGACTTTTTTCCCCGTTGTCGCCGCAGCCGAATGGACGTTTGTCGGGTTGGTCATGCGGGCGCACTTCTCGGTCCCAGAAAATACATAACTCCGGACATAAGCCGTATGAGCCGCTTTAATGGTTTCACGAGTTTAGAGACGACCTTGGGGGTTTTCGTGAAGTTCTTTGCCGTAACCGGACCGGCACGGGGGCGCTCCTGATGGACCTGCTCCGCCAATTGCGCCACGTGCGTCGGCACTGGTGGGTCGCGCTGGTCACGGTCATGGTGGCTCTCGGCGTCTCAGCGTTCCTGACCGTACGGGCCCAACCTCGGTACGTCGCCTCGGTGACCTTCTTCGTCACCACCCCCAGCACCGGCGTGACCGACGCCTACCAGGGTGGGCTCTTCCTCCAGCAGCGCGTCAAGTCGTACGCCGACCTGCTCAGCAGCGACCGGCTGGCGCAGAGCGTCGTGGCCGAGACCCCGGTCGGCCTCACCGCCGACGAGGTGCAGCGCCGGGTGAGCACCTCCACCGAGACCGGCACCGTTCTGCTGCGGGCGACGGTCACCGACACCGACCAGACCCGCGCGTTGCGCGTGACGGAGAGCCTCGCCAACAAGTTCGTCGAACTCGTGCAGAAGGTGGAGACGACGCCGGAGGGCAAGACGCCCATCAAGATCGAGGTGGTAAGTGGCCCGCGGGTCAGCGCCAACCCCGTCTCGCCGCAGCCGGTCCGCAACCTCACCCTCGGTGGCCTGGTCGGCCTCATCCTCGGCATCGGCCTGGCGATCCTGCGGGGCGTCGCCGACGTCCGACTGCGCGACGCGGCCGGCCTGCAACGCGCCACCGGCAGCCCGCTGCTCGGTGAGATTCCGTTCGAGGCCAACGCCCGCAGCGCCCCGCTGATCGTGGGCGACGCCGCGACCTCGGCGCGCGCCGAGGCGGTCCGCAAGCTGCGGACCAACCTGCGCTTCGTGGACGTCCACGAGCCGGCCCGGGTCATCGCGGTGACCAGTGCCCTGCAGGGCGAGGGCAAGACCACGCTCTCCTGCAACCTCGCCATCGCACTGGCCGAGGCGGGCTGGCGGGTGCTGCTTGTCGACGCGGATCTGCGCCGCCCCAAGGTCGACGACTACCTGGGCCTGGACGCCGGCGTCGGCCTCACCGACGTGCTGGTCGGCGACGTGAAGGTGGGCGACGTCGTGCAGCGCTGGGGGGACAAGTCGCTTCTGGTGCTGCCCAGCGGGTCGGCCCCGCCGAACCCGAGCGAGCTGCTCGGCTCCAAGGCCATGTCGGACCTGCTGCTGGCGCTGCGTGAGTCGGCGGACATCGTGATCATCGACACCGCGCCGCTGCTCGCGGTGACCGACGGCGTGGTCGTGGCCGTGCAGGCCGACGGCGCGCTGCTGGTGACCCAGCAGGGCCGTACCTCGCGTACCCAGGTCGCCGCGGCGGCCCGGTCGCTGCACTCGGTCTCGGTCCGGCTGCTCGGCTGCGTGCTGAACATGGCCAAGGTGGCCAAGGCCGAGGCGTACCAGTACGAGGCCTACCGGGTGGTCGCCTCGACGGCCGGGGCTTCGGCGTCGGCCGACCGGGCCGCGGCGGGCCGGCACAGCGCGGCCGCCGACGGGGTCAACGGTGTCCCCGACCACACCCAGGAACTCACCCGGCTGCCCCGATGAGCGCGGCGAGGGGTCGCAGCGACCGTTCGATCTCCTCGGCGCAGCGTCGGAAGTCGGCCGCGGTACCGCCGATCGGGTCCCGCAGGTCGTCCTCGTCCGGGGCGGCGGGTTGTAGCCGTCCCCGGGCCTGGGCGGCGGCGGCGATCGCGGCCCGCAACGGGTCGTCCGCCGAGTCGGCGGGCGGCTCGGCCGCCGCGGCCAGCCGGCCGAACTGGCGCAGCGTGAACGTCCGGTGCAGCGCTCCCGGCGCCAACGCGGTGCAGACCGAGCGTTGGCGTCGGGTCGCGGTCAGCACCAACGTCGCGTCGACCAGAAACTCGGGGCGCAACCCCCGGGTTCGGAACGCCGCCGGGTCCGCGCCGTTCTCGGTCGCGACCTCCATGGCGTACGGGTGCATGGCCAGCCCGTCGATCGCGTCGGTGCCGGCGCTGGCCACCTCGACGGCTCGGTCGGCCAGCAGCCGACGGGCCAGGTACTCGGCCATCGGCGACCGGCACAGGTTGGCGTGGCAGACGAACAACACGCGATCAGCCATCGGTGCCCCTCTCATCGGTACGGACACGGGCGCTCGCACCGCGAGGGCGGTGCGTCGACGCCGGTGGTCGTGCAGGGAGGGGTTGTCGGCATCGTACGCGGGCCGGTCGCGCGCCGGTCGTGGTGCCGCGCCGGCCGCGGGCGATCCCTGCGGGACGGGGGCGCACCGGTGAAGATCGGCATCCTGTCCTACCACTTTCCGCCCGAGCCGGCGTTCATCCCCGGGAGCCTCGCCGAGGAGTTGGCCGCGCGGGGGCACGAGGTACGTGTCCTCACCGGCTTTCCGGACTATCCCGGCGGGCATGTCTATCCCGGCTGGCGACAGCGGTGGCACCACGAGACGCACAGTCAACGGCTGAGCGTCCGACGGGTGCCCCGGTACCCCGGGGGCGCCGCGTCGGTTGGCGGGCGGATGGCCAGCTACCTCTCCTTCGCCGGCAGTACCGGGCTGGTCGCACGCCGGTTCCTCGGCGACGTGGACGCGCTCTACGTCTTCCAGCTGCCGGCGACGACGTTCGCCGCCGCCGCGGTGCTCCGGTTGCTCGGGCGGGTGCCGGCGGTGCTGCACGTGCAGGACGTCTGGGCCCGTGACGGCGCCGACGAGGGGGGCGAGGGGCGCTGGGCGGCGCGGATGGGCAGCACGATGACGCGGATCTACCGGACCGCGGCGCGCATCGCGGTCGCCGCGCCGTCGATGCGGGACCTGGTGGTCGCCGCCGGCGCCGACCCGGCCCGGGTCCGGCTGGTGCTGAACTGGACCGACGAGCGGATCTTCCACCCGGCGACGCCCGGCGCGGCGGCCCGCCAGCTGGTCCGTCGAGACGGTCGGTGCGTGGTGATGCACGCCGGGACCATCGGCGCGCGGCAGGGGCTGGAGACCGCGGTCCGGGCGGCCGCGGCGCTGGACCGGACCATGGATCTGGTCCTGGTCGGTTCGGGAACGGCGGAGCGGCGGGTGCGGGGGCTCGCCGCCGAGCTGGGCGCGAAGAACATCCGTTTCCTGGAGCGGCGGTCGCCGGTCGACATGCCCGAGCTGTACGCCGCCGCCGACTACCAGCTGGTCATGCTGCGCGACCTTCCGGAGCTGCGCGGCACGGTGCCCGGCAAGCTCCAGGCCGCGCTCTCCTGTGCCGCACCGGTGATCGCGTCGGCCGGCGGGGACACCGCCGAGCTGGTCGAACGGGCTCGGGCTGGGCTGTCCTGCCCGCCGGAGGACTGGGCGGCGCTGGCCGACCGGTTCTGGTTGGCCGCCACCATTCCGCCGTCGACCCGCACCGAGATGGGTCGCCGGGGGCGGGCCGCGTACCTGCGGGAGATGTCGCTGCCCGCCGGCGTGGACCAGATCGAACGGCTGCTGCACGAGGCGGCCGGACGGGTCGCAGAGCCCGCCACGGAACCACGAAGAAAACTCGCTTAAAGGACGACAACCGTAATAACGGTACGAACTTCCCTGGGGCGTGCTAAGAACGTCAGGGAATCGACCTTCTGTCCGGTTCCGCGAACGGGAGTGTGGTGTGACGGTGAGCGAACGACCGATCCGGCGGCGGAGCCGATCCCGGCGTCGTCGGCGGGCCCGACTGCGACGGGCGCTCCTTGGCGCCCTGGTGGTCGGTTCGCTGCTGCTGGCGACCGGCGGGTGGATCGGCTTCCGCGGCTGGCAGGCGCGCACCCACCTGCTCAACGCCGCCGGCCTGGCGCGAGAGCTGAGTGCCCAGATCGTCGGTGGGGACACCGACCGTGCCCTGCGGACGCTCGCCGCCCTCCAGGAGCAGGCCGGCGCGGCCCGCGCGGCTACCGCCGACCCGGGTTGGCAGCTCGGACGGCGTACCCCGATCGCCGGCGACGACCTCGACGCCGTCGCGCAGATCGCCGTGGCCATCGACGAGCTGGCCCGGCACGCGTTCCCGACCCTGCTCCGAACGGACCTCACCAGCCTGGTGCCGACCGGCGGCCGGGTCGACCTCGCCCGACTCGCCGACGTCTCCACGCACCTGACCGAGGTCCACGAGTCGGTGCAACGTACCCGCCAGAACCTGGCGGCGGTGCCAGCCGACAGCCTGGTCAGCCAGATCCGGCAGGCGCTGACCGACCTCCGCGACGAGATCGACCGGCTGGCCAGCCTCACCACGGCCGCCGACCAGGGAGCCCGACTGCTTCCGCCGCTGCTCGGCGCGAACGGCCCACGCCGCTACCTGCTCGTCTCGCAGAACCTCGCCGAGCTGCGCGCCACCGGCGGCATGTTCGGCGCGTACGCGATGATCGAGGCGGAGAACGGCAAGGTGAAGATGGGCAAGCAGGGCAGCAGTGCCTCGCTCGGCCGGTTCATCCCCGCGGTGAAGGTGCCCGCCGAGACCCGGGCCCTGTGGACGGACCTGCCCGGCATCTACCCCGCCGACGTCAACCTGTCCCCGCACTTCCCGACCGCCGCGACGCTGTACCGCGAGATGTTCCGCCGCAAGACCGGCACCACGGTCGACGGCGTGCTCGCCGTCGACCCGGTGGTGCTGTCCTACCTGCTCAAGGCGACCGGTCCGGTGCTGGTCCCCGGCGGTGTCCCGCTCGCCAGTGAGAAGGTCGTGCAGACCCTGCTCAACGACAGCTACCAGACCCTCGACGTCAAACAGCAGGACGACTTCTTCGCGGCCTCGGCCGCTTCGGTGTTCGACACCTTCTTCAAGAAGAATGTCAACCCGCGGGTGTTGTTGTCCGCATTTGACCGTGCTATCACTGAACGCCGGATATTGTTCTGGAGTGCCCGACCTGAGGAACAGCGGACATTCGGCGAGAGCCGGATGGCCGGGACGCTTCCGGAACAGGACACCGTGCCCACTGTCGGCGTGTTCCTCAACGACGGCAGCGGCGCGAAGCTCGGCTACTACCTGCGGCCGACGGCGAACCTGACGGTCGGCGAATGCCGGTCGGACGGCCGCCGTGAGCTCCGACTGCGGGTGACCCTGCGCTCAACGGCGCCGAAGTCCGGACTTAGCGAGTCCGTGCTCGGCCTCGGTCTGGCTGGCGACCCGTACACCGCCCGCACGTTGGTGTCGATCTTCAGCCCGGCAGGTGGAGCGGTTCTTGAGGCCCGACTCGACGGGGCCGAGACGGCGCTCGGCAGCGGCACCGAACGCCGCCGCCAGGTGGCGACGGCCAGCGTCGACATCGGCCCCGGCGCCGAGAGGGCGCTGGAAGTCACCGTGCTGACGGCCAAGACCGGCGTCGGGCAGGCCGAGCTGTGGCTGACCCCCACCGCCAGCCCCTGGACCACCCAAGTTCATTCCGCACCAAGCTGTGATCAGTAGGAGGGAACCAATCATGCGGCTATCCCGCATCATCATGGCGCTCACGGTCGGCCTGGCCGTGGTGGCCGTGCCGACGGCAGCGGGGGCGGCACAGCCGCAGCCGACGCCCAGCGCGACCACCGACCCGCCGCAACCGCCGCCGTACCCGCCGACCGCCGCGTCGCTGACCGTCAACCGTCCGACGATCTACCTCGGCGAGACGGTCGTGCTGACGGGTACCAACTTCGGCCCGAACGAGACGGTCGACATCAACGTGACTGTCACTCCGCAGGCCGCTCCGGCCGTCGCTCCGGCTCGCCGCAGCGACGGCAGCACCGTGGCCATGGCTCCGGTGGCCTACCAGGCGAGCGCGCCCCTGCACTTCACGGCGTACACCAACGGCCAGGGCCGCTTCACCAAGAGCTACAAGCCGTCGGTGACGGGTCTGCTGACCTTCACCGCCACCGGCCGGGAGTCCGGCCGTACCGCCTCCACCGAGCTGCGGGTGCTGCACAAGAAGCAGCCGCTGCCCGTCACGGGTGACAGCCTCGGTACGCCCATGAAGCTCGGCGGCGGCCTGGTCGGCGCAGGAGCGATCATGCTGCTGCTGACCCTGGCCTGGCGTCGCCGCCAGCGCTTCGGTGGTGCGGCGCACTAGTCCACACCACCGGGCTGCTTGCCCGGATCGCACTGAAGCTGGCGCCCGTCGGAACACTCCGACGGGCGCCAGCCTGTCCAGAAAGACGGCGGACCCTTCCGGGCCGTCCCCTCCCGGTCGCCGCCGCTCCTACCAGCGCAGCCACCGCCTGTGCCCGCCCCCGGTGGGCGGAACGTGCCCGCCGCGACGGCGAAGGCGTCAGGGCCTGCGGGGGTGGCCCTTGAGGTGCCGGCCCAGCTCGCGGGCGATCTCCCGGTTAGCGTCGCGCTCGGCCAGCGTCTGGCGCTTGTCGTAGGAGCGCTTGCCCTTCGCGAGGGCCAGTTCGACCTTGGCGAAGCCGTTCTCGAAGTACATCGACAGCGGGACGAGGGTCACCCCGCCCTCGCGGACCTTGTCCAGGATGCGGTCGATCTCGGCGCGGTGCAGCAGCAGCTTGCGGTTGCGGCGCGGCGCGTGGTTGGTCCACGTGCCGTAGGCGTACTCGGCGATGTGCAGGCCGTACAGCACGATTTCGCCGTCGCGTTCGTGCGCGAAGGCGTCGACCAGCGAGGCCCGTCCCTCCCGCAGTGACTTCACCTCGGTGCCGACCAGCACGATGCCCGCCTCGTACGTGCGCAGCACGGTGTACTCGTGCCGGGCCTTCTTGTTCGAGGCGATCAACCGGCGTGCGGGCGGTTTGGACGGGGTCACCAGGCGACGATATCCGGCCGCCGCAGCGGTCGTACCGGCCGGCTCAGTCGCGTGCCGGGCGCGCGGGGCGTAGTCGTGCGCTCAGGTCCCGTACCGCGTCCGCGAACGCCTCCTGCGACTCACACGGCCAGTGTCCCAGGATCGGTGGGGGAACGCTGTCGCTGGGCGCCGGCACCACGTCCTGCGGGTCGGTCAACCGTCGGTCCACGGTCGCCGCCGGCCCGGTCAGCGTCTCGGCCTCCCCGGGACGGTGGGAGGCGAAGATCCAGCCGCCGATCGGGTCGGTGTCGCGCCACAGGTTGATCCAGCGCCAGCCGACCCGTTCGCCGATCTCCCGCAGCGCCGGCTCGTCGGCGTACGCCGGGAACAGCCGGGAGTACAGCCGGCCCAGCGGCGACCCGTAGGTCAGCAGGGCGACCCGGTCGGTGATCCGGGTGGGCAGTTGCAGAACCGCGGCGGCGAGCAGCACCGAGCCGTGGCTGTGTCCAGCCAGCAGCACGCCCTGCCCCTGCTCCACCAGGTAGGTGATCCGCTTGGCCAGCTCCGGCACGGCCCGTTCGGCGTAGCAGGGCGGCGCGAACGGGTGCGCGGCCCGGGGCCAGAAGGTGCCCAGATCCCAGAGCACCCCCACGTACCGGCGGAACTGTGCTGTCCGGTACGCGAAGATGCCGCCCACCACCAGGCCGAGCAGGATCGCGGCGATCACGTAGCTACCCGACCCGATCAGGAAGTTGACCATGCTCTCCGGCACGCCGACGTACCGCTGCGCCACATCACCCGGCAGGAGCTGGAGCAGGCCGAGCAGGCTGGTGGCCAGGCCGACCGCCGCCAGGCCGGCGTACACCACGGAGAGCGGTTCCAGTCGCTCGGTGAAGCGGGCCCGGGCCACCGCCTGCTCGACCCGCCGCAGCCGCTCCGCCGCGTGCGGCGGCGCGTGCGGAAAGTCGGCGGCCACGATCGCCCGCGCGGCCCGCCGCCGCCCGCGCCGCGTCACCCTGGTGACCAGGCCGGCCACCAGCAGCGCGGTCACCACCGCCAGGAAAAACCCGAAGATCGCCCACTTGTACGCCAGCGGAGGGCTGGTCTCCAGACTGTCCGCGGTCGTCCCTTCGCGATCGAGCAGGTCCGCCACCCGGTAGACCAGCTCGGCGGAGAACGCCACGGCGAGCCCGGCCGAGATCGTCATGAAGACCGGCGCTCCCAACGCGCGGATGGGTGACCTGCGCTGCCCGCCACCGCGCCGCCAGATCACCAGGGTGGCGAGCGCGACCACCAGGACGGTCTGGCTGACGAACAGCCAGGCCACGATCGCGCTGTAACCGGGCAGCGCACCGCCTTGCGGCCACGGCGCCGGGCTGATGACGACGTGCACGATCACCAGCATCGTCACGCCGCAGGCGATCGTGCGCAGCCCGCGAAAGACGGCGTCCACCCGGGGCGACGGCTCGGTGCGGTCGATGCTGGGCACCACGGTGACCAGGAGCAGGCAGGCCAGCAGCACCGCCCCGGTGGCCGCCAGCAGGATCGCCATCACCGCCGAGCGGTGCTGGCTGGCTCGCGCGACCAGCAGGCTGCCGCTCAGCGTGGCGAACGCCGCCGCGACGTGGACCGAGCGCAGCCGACCCACCAGCGGCTCGCCGTCCCACTGGCCGACGGCGCTCAACTGGTGTTTCGACGTCTTCGTCGACGGCGTCCGGAACGCGTCGAACGAATGGCTCGGGCGAGCGCCCAGCCACCAGACGAGGCCGATGGCGCCGACCGGCACGAGCGCCAGCACCCCCAGGCGCAGCCCGATCGGGCGCCCGCCGAGCCAGGACAGCCAGCTCCGGCCGGCCAGGCACGACGGGGTGTCCATGCAGCGCCACGCGATCAGGTCCAGCGCCACCCCGACGATGGAGAGCACGTAGAGGACGGTGAGGGTGAGGGCGAGCACCCGGCACAGCGCCATGAAGCCGCGCGTCGAGACGGTGTTCGCCGGGCGCATCCAGAGCGCCACGTTGCAGAGCATGAACGGCAGCAGGAAGACCAGCGACAGCGTCCGCACCGCCGTGCCGGACGGCAGGTCACTCCAGCGGTACGCCTCCAGCGTCACCCCGTCCGTCCCGGTGGAGTCCGGATAGCCGGGACGCGGTCGGTAGAACCCTCCGCTGCGGTCCCCGGCGACCTGGTGCACGTGCGGCCGGTCCAACACCTGGTCCGCCCCCGCGCCGGAGACACCGTGCACCCGCAGCTCCACGATCCCACCCGACGTGGTCGGTCCGGTCGGTGTCGCGTCCGCCATGGGCCCCCCGAGGTGTGCACGGCAACCGGGCGGGTCGTCGATGTCCGGCCACCCGCGCGGCTCCCCGGCTTACCCGCCTGCGAGGCGGTCAACCGTGCTCCGGGCCCCGGCGATGGTGCGGTCGACCCTCGGCAGGTGATTTCATGGCGCCATGGCGAACCCGGTGATCCTGACCGTCGACGACGACCCCGTGGTGTCCCGGGCGGTGGCCCGGGACATCCGGCGCCGCTACGGCGACCGCTACCGGGTGTTGCGGGCGTCCTCCGGGCCGGAGGCGCTGGACGCGTTGCGCGAGGTCAAACTGCGTGGCGAACAGGTGGCACTGCTGCTGGCCGACCACCGGATGCCGGAGATGACCGGCGTCGAGTTCCTGGAGGCGGCCATGGACATCTTCCCGGCCGCCCGCCGGGTGCTGCTCACCGCGTACGCGGACACCGACGCCGCGATCGAGGCCATCAACGTGGTCGACCTGGACCACTACCTGCTCAAGCCCTGGCACCCGCCGGAGGAGAAGCTCTACCCGGTGGTCGACGGGCTGCTGGAGGCGTGGGCGGTCACCCCGGACGCGGCCAGCGCCGAGATCCGGGTCGTCGGGCACCGCTGGTCGGCGCCGTCGTTCAAGGTCCGGGACTTCCTGGCCCGCAACCTGGTGCCGTACCGGTGGCTGTTGTCCGACGACCCGGAGGGCGTCCGGCTGCTCGACGCGGCCGGGGCCACCGAGGCGGACGTACCGCTGGTGGTGACGCCCGAGGGCAAGGCGTTGGTCGCGCCGAGCGAGGCCGAGTTGGCCGCGCTGGCCGGGTTGACCGTGGTGCCGGCGTGCGACTTCTACGACCTGGTGGTGATCGGTGGTGGCCCCGCCGGCCTCGGGTCGGCGGTGTACGGCGCGTCGGAAGGGCTGCGCACCGTGCTCGTGGAGCGACGGGCGACCGGCGGTCAGGCCGGGCAGAGCAGCCGGATCGAGAACTACCTGGGATTCCCGGACGGTGTCTCCGGCGCGCAGTTGACCGATCGGGCCCGGCGGCAGGCGGTCAAGTTCGGCGCCGAGCTGCTCAGCGCCCGGGAGGTGGTCGGTCTCAGCGAGGCCGGCGGCGCCCGGCTGCTGCGCTTCGGTGACGGCAGCGAGATCGCCGCACATACCGTGGTGCTGGCCACCGGTGTGTCGTACCGGGTGCTCGACGCCCCGGGGCTGGCGGACTTCACCGGCCGGGGGGTGTTCTACGGCGCTGCGGCCACCGAGGCGCCGAGCTGTGTCGAGCAGGACGTCTACATCGTCGGCGGGGCCAACTCCGCCGGCCAGGCGGCGGTCCACTTCTCCCGGTACGCGTCGCGGGTGCACCTGCTCATCCGTGGTGCGGACCTGACCAACTCGATGTCGCGTTACCTGATCGACCAGCTGGAACGGATCGACCGGATCACCGTGCACCCGCACACCGCCGTGGTCGGCGGGGCGGGGGAGGACCACCTGGAACGGCTCACGCTCTGCGACACCCGCACCGGGGAGGCCCGCTCGGTCGACACCTCCTGGCTGTTCATCTTCATCGGCGCGGAGCCCCGCACCGACTGGCTGGACGGGGTGCTGGTCCGCGACGGGCGCGGTTTCATCGTGACCGGCCCGGATCTGCTCGCCGGGGGTCGGCGGCCGGCCGGCTGGTCGCTGTCGCGCGACCCGTACCACCTGGAAACCAGCGTGCCGGGCGTGTTCGCCGCCGGGGACGTGCGAGCCGAGTCGGTCAAGCGGGTGGCCTCGGCCGTCGGCGAGGGCGCGATGGCGGTGTCGCTGGTGCACCGCTATCTGGAAGCCCAATGAGCCGGCTGTTGCGAGCCCCGCAGTCGCGAGCGAAGGAGTCCCAGTGAGCGCGAGGAGTGAGCCGGTGTTGCGAGCCCCGCAGTCGCGAGCGAAGGAGTCCCAGTGAGCGCGAGGAGTGAGCCGGTGTTGCGAGCCCCGCAGTCGCGAGCGAAGGAGTCGCAGTGACCACCGAGTCTGACCGGCTGACGCCGGCGCAGTTGCGCACCCTGTTCCTGTTCGAGTCCCTCGACGAGGGGCAACTCGAGTGGCTGGCCGAGCGGGGCCGGGTCGAGCAACGTGCGGGCGGCACCCTGGTGTACGCCGAGGGGGAGCCCGGGACCTGCTTCTTCGTGCTGCTGCGCGGCGCGGTGGCGCTGAGCCGGCAGGTGCGCGGCGACGACGTCGAGGTCAGTCGGACCGATCAGCGCGGGGTGTATGGCGGTGCCGTCCAGGCGTACCTGGGTGACCAGGTCGACCAGATCTACCGCAACAGCATGCGGGCGCTGGTCGACTCGGACTTCTTCGTGCTGCCGGCGGAGGATTTCGCGTACGCCCTGCGGTCCTGGTTCCCGATGCCCATGCACCTGTTGGAGGGGCTGTTCCTCGGCCTGCGGAACAGCCAGGCCATCGTGGGCGAACGGGAGCGGCTGTTGGCCCTCGGTTCGCTGTCGGCGGGGCTGACCCACGAGCTGAACAACCCGGCCGCGGCGGCGGTGCGGGCCACGTCGGTGCTGCGGGACCGGGTCGCCGGGATGCGGCACAAGCTCGCCATGATCGCCGATGGGCGGCTCGACGGCAGCGCCCTGCACGGCCTGGTCGCGTTGCAGGAGGAGGCGGTCGCCCGGGTGGCCACCGCGCCGAAGTTGACCCCGATGGCCACCGCCGACGCCGAGGACACCCTCACCGACTGGCTGGAGGAGCACGGGGTCGGCGGGGCCTGGGACCTGGCGCCGATCCTGGTCGGCGGTGGGCTCGACGCGGCCTGGTTGGCGCAGGTCAAGGCCGCGGTCGGGGCCGCGGACCTGGAGGCGGCGGTGCGCTGGCTCACCTACACCGTCGACACCGAGCTGCTGATGCGCGAGATCGGCGACGCGGTTACCCGGATCTCCGGGCTGGTGGACGCCGCCAAGCAGTACTCACAGCTGGACCGCGCGCCGCACCGGGTGGTGGACGTGCACGACCTGCTCGACGCCACGCTTGTGATGTTCAAGGGCAAGATCCCCGCCGAGGTCAAGCTGGTCCGCGAGTACGACCGGGGCCTCCCACCGATCCCGGCGTACGCGGCCGAGCTGAACCAGGTGTGGACCAACCTGATCGACAACGCGTTGGGCGCGATGGGGGAGAAGGGCGTGCTGACCGTCCGTACCGGACGGGTCGGCGACCTGCTGGCGGTGGAGATCACCGACACCGGGCCGGGCATCCCGCCGGAGGTGCGTCCGCGCATCTTCGAGCCGTTCTTCACCACGAAGCCGGTCGGGGCGGGCACCGGCCTGGGGCTGGACATCTCGTACCGGATCGTGGTGCACAAGCACCACGGCGACATCCGGGTGGAGACCGAGCCGGGACGCACCACCTTCCGCGTCCTGCTGCCGATCACCGAGGGCCCACCGGACCAGCCACGCGACGCACCGACCACCTAGAGCCAGCGAGCGGGCAGTACCCCGGTCGGCCGCACCACCCCTTCGCACCGCCCCGCCCCGCCCCGCACCGCCCCGCCCCGCCCCGCGATGCCACTACTTCCCGGATCGAGCACGATCTTGCGGGGCGGGGCGGGGCGGGGCGGTGCGGGGCGGGGCGGGGCGGTGCGAAGGGGTGGTGCGGCCGACCGGGGTACTGCCCGCTCGCTGGCTCTAGGTGGTCGGTGCGTCGCGTGGCTGGTCCGGGGGGCCCTCGGTGGTCGGCAGCAGGACGCGGGAGGTGGTGCGTCCCGGCGCGGTCTCCACCCGGATGTCGGCGTGGTGCTTGTTGCGTGGCGACGGGGCTCGGTTGGGGA
>NZ_JAKKFF010000346.1 GCF_022229015.1 Micromonospora foliorum | reverse complement strand
ACATCCGCTCCCGGCCCTCCTCTGCCGGACGACGCCGAGGTGCTCGGGCCGGTGCCGGCCGAGGAGGGCCGGGAGCGGATGTTGGTCCGGGTTCCCCGGGCCCGGGCTGCCGCGCTCGCCGAGGCGTTGCACTCGGCCGCCGGCGTTCGGGCAGCCCGCAAGGCCGCCGATCCGGTTCGTCTCCAGGTCGATCCGCTGAGCCTGTTCTGAGCAGTTTCGGCCGGTGCCGACGGTGGCGGACCTCGCCCGCCGCGGTGGCCGCTCGCACACCGCGTCCGGCAAAGCGGTGGCGGCCGAGTGGTAGCATCGCCCGTCATGCCGAGGCGTACGACGGGCTCCAGGTTTCGAGGGGGCGTCAGCCGCGCCGAGCTGGAGCCGTCGCGGGATGGCGCGACGATGGCGGGAACGCGTCGGTCGGGCGCGAGGTCGATGATGTCAATGAGCCGGTGATCAGGGGTGGACCAGTCGTGACCGTTGGACAATCGATCGTCTTCAACGGCGACCTCGGCAGCGGCAAGAGCACCGTGTCGGTCGAGATCGCCAAGCGGCTCGGCATGCGCCGGGTCAGCGTGGGGGACCTCTACCGGGAGATGGCGCAGCAGCGGCAGATGACCGCGTTGCAGCTCAACCTGCACGCCGAGCTCGACCAGGCCGTCGACGGCTACGTCGACCAGCTCCAGCGGGACATCGCCGCCTCCGGTGAGCGGCTCGTCATGGACTCCCGGCTGGCCTGGCACTTCTTCACCGACGCGCTCAAGGTGCACATGATCACCGAGCCGGGCGAGGCGGCCCGCCGGGTGCTCGCCCGACCCTCCGGGCCGGCGGAGAGCTACGCCTCCCTGGACGAGGCCAAGGCCAAGCTCCGGGAGCGCAGCGCGAGCGAGCGCAGCCGGTTCATCATCCGTTACGGGGTGGACAAGGCCCGGCTGCGCAACTATGACCTGATCTGCGACACCACCCGGGCGTCCGCCGCCGAGGTGATCGAGCACATCGTTGCCGCGTACGAGGGCACGCTCGGCGCCGAGGTGCTGCGCGACGCGCCGCCGCTGCTGCTGCTGGACCCGGCCCGGGTCTACCCGACCGAGGACATCGCCACCCTGCGAGGGCTGTGGGACACCGACTTCGTCGGTGGGGTGGCCGAGGCCGGCGACGAGGCGCTCGAACCGCTGAAGATCGGGTTCACCGGCGAGTACTTCTTCGTCGTCGACGGTCACCGCCGCCTCAGCGCCGCCCTGCAGAACGGGTTCTCCCTGGTCCCCGCCCAGCTGGTGGCCGAGGTCGACGAGCCGGTGGTGGGTGGGATGACCGCCATCGACTACTTCGCCGCCCAGGTGCGTCCCGGCCTGATCTACGACTGGGAGGCGGCTCACAAGATCCAACTGCCGCTGCCCGAGCCGGCGCTGCTCCGTGGTGACGCGGTGCTCGCCGGGGACCCGGCCGCCAGCGCCTGAGCCCTGGCTGCCGGCGGTCGCTGCGGCCACCGGTTCGATGGTCCACCGCGCTGCGCGTCGGGGCCGGAGCCGCCGGCGCTTGAGCCGTCGGGCTCGACCGCCCGGCGCCGAGGGCTGCCGGATGGTGGCCGCACCGGGATGATGGAGCCTCCGACGCATCGACGGGGGAGGCCGGCCATGGAGGCTGCCGAAGCGCTCACACTGCTCATGTCACCGCAGGGGCGCGTGGACCCGTACCCGACGTACGAGCGGCTGCGCGCCCACGGGCCGGTGGTGCAGGCGTTGCCGGGCCTGTACGTGGTGACCGGCTACCCGGAGGCCGACGAACTGCTGCGCGACCCCCGGCTCGGGGTGCTCGACGACGCGTTGCGTGACCAGGTCTGGCCGAACTGGCGGCAGAGCCCCGCGGTGTCGTCGATCGCCCGGTCCATGCTGCGGACCAACCCGCCCGACCACAGTCGGATGCGGCGGCTGGCCGCCGGGGCGTTCAGTCCGCGTCGGATCGCCGGAATGCGCGACGTGGTGCGGGCACAGGCCGAGGAACTGCTCGACGCGATGGTCTCCCGTGCCGAGGACTGCGCTCCGGTCGACGTGCTGGCCGACTTCGCGTACCCGCTGCCGGTCGGGGTGATCTGCGCGTTGCTCGGCGTACCCGCGGCCGACCGGCCGCAGTTTCGCCGCTGGGCCGGTGACCTGACCGGGGTGCTGGAGCCGGAGATAACCCCCGAGGAGTTGACGGTCGCCGACGCGGGCGCCGCCGAGCTGCGCGACTACTTCGTCGAGCTGATCGTCGCCCGGCGGCGGGCGCCGGCCGACGACCTGACCACCGCGCTGGTCCAGGTGCACGACGCCGACGGCGACCGGCTCACCGGTGCCGAACTGCTGGCGAATCTGGTGGTGCTGCTGGTGGCCGGCTTCGAGACCACCACCAACCTGCTCGGCAACGGTCTCGTCGTGCTGCTGCGTCACCCGGCCGCCGCCGCCGAGCTGCGCGCCGATCCCACGCTCGCCCCGGCGTTCGTCGAGGAGCTGCTGCGCTACGACTCGCCTGTGCAGCTGACCACCCGGACCAGCACCGCGCCGGTGCGCTGCGGCGGGCTCGACCTGCCGGCCGGCAGCACGGCGCTGCTGCTGCTCGGCGCGGCGAACCGGGACCCGCGCCGGTTTCCCGACCCGCAGCGTTTCGACCCGACCCGTGGCCAGGCGCACCCGCTGTCCTTCGGCGCCGGCCCGCACTACTGCCTCGGCGCGGGCCTGGCCCGGCTGGAGGCGCAGCTGGCCTTCCCGATGCTGCTGCGCCGCCTGCCCGAGCTGGCTCTGGCCGAGCCGCCCCGGCACCGGACGCGGCTGACCCTGCGTGGCTACGAGAGCCTGCCGGTGACGCTGGGCACACCGGCGGTGGTTGACCGAGGTGCGCCGCCCGGCGTCCGGCCGGGCACTCCGTAGACTGGTACAGCACCGCTCGTCCACCCGAAGAAGGAGCCGTCCCGCGTGACCGTCCAGCCCATCCGTCTGTTTGGGGATCCGGTGCTGCGCACGCCGGCCGATCCGGTGGTCGACTTCGACGCCGAGCTCCGTCGGCTCGTGGCCGACCTCACCGACACGATGCGTGAGCAGAACGGCGCCGGCCTGGCCGCGCCGCAGCTCGGTGTGAGCCTGCGGGTGTTCACCTTCGACGTCGACGACGTCCTCGGGCACCTGATCAACCCGGTGCTGGAGTTCCCCGACGAGGAGGAGCAGGACGGCCCGGAGGGCTGCCTGTCGATCCCCGGGCTCTACTTCGACACCAAGCGCCGGCAGAACGTCGTCGCCAAGGGCTTCAGCTCGTTCGGCGACCCGATGCAGATCGTCGGCACCGGCCTGATGGCGCGCTGCGTGCAGCACGAGACCGACCACCTCGACGGCGTGCTCTTCCTGGACCGACTGGACCCGGAGAGGCGCAAGGAAGCCATGAAGGCGATCCGCCAGGCCGAGTGGTACGACGCGGCGGCCCCGCCCACGGTCAAGCTCAGCCCGCACCTCAGCGACCCCTTCGGTCTGGGGCGCTGACCCGGATGCGCGTGATCTTCGCCGGTACGCCGGCCGTCGCCGTGCCCGCCCTGGCCGCCGTCGCCGCCTCCCGACACGAGCTGGTGGCCGTGGTCACCCGGCCCGACGCGCCCGCCGGGCGTGGGCGGGGCCTGTCCCGCTCCCCGGTCGGCGCGTGGGCCGACGAGCACGGCGTCGAGGTGCTCACGCCGGCCCGCCCCCGCGACCCGGAGTTCCTCGACCGGCTGCGCGAGTTGGAGCCGGCCTGCGTGCCGGTGGTCGCCTACGGCGCGCTGGTGCCGCCGGCGGCCCTGGAGATCCCCCGGCACGGCTGGATCAACCTGCACTTCTCCCTGCTGCCGGCGTGGCGCGGCGCCGCGCCCGTGCAGCCCGCCGTGCTGCACGGTGACGAGCTGCGCGGGGCCAGCGTCTTCCCGTTGGTGGAGCGCGGTGACAGCACGCCGGTCTCCGG
>NZ_JAKKFF010000345.1 GCF_022229015.1 Micromonospora foliorum | reverse complement strand
CGCCCCGGCCCGGCCCGGTCCGGGTCACCCGTGACCTCCCGGTGCGGGCCCGCGACGGTGTGGTGCTGCGCACCGACCACTACGCCCCGGGCGTCGGCGGCGCGCCGACCGTGCTGATCCGCACCCCCTACGGGCGGGGTGGGCCACTGCGGCTGCTCGGTCGGCTGCTCGCCGCGCGGGGTCGACACGCGGTGATCCAGTCGTGCCGGGGCACCGGCGGCTCCGGTGGGACCTTCGCCCCGCTGGTGCACGAGCGCGACGACGGCGCGGACACCCTGGACTGGCTGCGTCGCCAACCCTGGTGGTCCGGGCAACTGGGCATGTTCGGGGTCAGCTACCAGGGCTTCGCGCAGTGGGCGCTGGCCGCCGACGCCGGCGAGGAGCTGCGCGCGATGGTCGCCGTGGTGACCGCCTCGGCCACCCGCGACTCGACGTACGCGGGGGAGTCCTTCGCCCTGGACACCGTGCTCACCTGGGCGGAGCTGCTGCACGCGCAGACCGTGCCGTGGTTGGCCCGGCAGTGGGAGCTCAAGCGGGGGCAGCCCCGGCTGGCCGCCGCGCTGGAGCACCTCCCCCTGGCCGACGCCGACCAGGTGGCCACCGGGGTGACCATCCCGTTCTTCCAGGAGTGGCTGCGCCACCACACCCCGCAGGCCGCGTACTGGCGGACCCGGGTCTTCGCCGACCAGGTCGCCCAGGTGCGGGCGCCGGTGGTCATGGTCACCGGTTGGCACGACATCTTCCTGCCCGCCCAGCTCGACGACCACGCCGTTCTGCGCGCCGCCGGCACACCGCCGCGCCTGGTGATCGGCCCGTGGACGCACGGCAGCCCCGGGCTGTTCGTGGCCGCGCTGCGCGAGGGGCTGGCCTGGCTCGACGAGCACCTGCCGGCGGCGCCCCGACCGCCCGGGCGGTCGCGACCCGCCGTGTCGCCGGTCCGGCTGTACGTCAGCGGCGCCGGCGGCGGCTGGCGGGACCTGCCGGACTGGCCACCACCGGCGGTCGAGACCGCCTGGCACCTGCAACCCGGTGGTGCGCTGGCGGCGCGCCCGCCGGTCGCGTCGACGCCGGACGAGTTCCGCTACGACCCCGCCGACCCCACCCCGTCGCTGGGCGGGCCACTGCTCGTCGCCCAGCGGGCCGGGCCGGTGGACAACCGGCGCGTCGAGGCCCGCCCGGACGTGCTGACCTACACCAGCGACCCGCTGACCGGGCCGGTCGAGGTGATCGGCCCGGTCCGCGCCGAGATCCACGTCCGCAGCGACCTGCCGTACCTGGACGTCTTCGTTCGTCTGTGCGACGTGGACCGCAAGGGTCGTTCGTGGAACGTGTGCGACGGCCTGGTGCGGGTCACCCCGGAGCGCTTCCCGGCCGATCCTTCCGGCGTGCTGCGGATTCCGGTGCCGCTCTGGCCGACCGCGTACCGGTTCGCCGCCGGGCACCGACTGCGGGTGCAGGTCTCCGGTGGCGCCCATCCACGGTGGGCCCGCAACCCCGGCACCGGGGAACCCCTCGGCACGGCGGTGACGCTGCGTGCCGGCCGGCGGCAGGTTCTGCACGACCCGGCCCACCCCTCGGCGCTGCTGCTGCCGATCGTCCACTCAGCCCCGCCGCAGCCTCCAATCTGAACAGACCCATTCTGAGCTGGGCGTTTGTCCAAAACGCGGGCTATGGTTGAGTCAACGCCCGGCGCCGTGCACCAGTAGGCCGGGCTCGTCCGAAGCCCAGCACCGCGTACGCGGTGTGACGTCGTGCCCGGTCCCCACCTCTCGGAAAGGGGGACCCCATGACCCGGGCCCCGGCTAATCTTCTGGCCGTCCGAAGCCTGCTCCTCACTCACCTCGACAACGCCCCCGGCTCGGACGACCTGGACCCGGGCGAGGTCGGCATCGTCGGCGACTCGGCCCACCGGGGCGGCTACCACTGCGGATCGGACCGGGTGGTCCCCAACGACTACTCGGTGGTCGAGTCGCCCCGTGACCGGGCCGGGCTGACCCTCGACGCGGCGGCGCTGGATGTCGGCCAGTTCAGTGTCCTCTCCGGTGGCCGGACGAACACCCTGCCGAGCTTCTCGGTCTGGTGCGTCGCGCAGTGCGCCGCGAACGCGGCCGACGCCCGGGACATCCGGGAGATCATCTACAGCCCCGACGGCACCACGGTGAAGCGGTGGGACCGCCTCGGCAAGCGCACCAGCGGCGACAGCTCACACCGCTGGCACACCCACTTCAGCTTCTTCCGCGACGCCATCAAGGCGGGCCGCGACCAGCGACCCCTGTTCCGGCGCTACCTCAGCTCCATCGGACTCCTGGAGGACGACGACATGACCCCCGAAGAACACAACTGGCTGGCCACGGTTCACAAGAACCTCACCGTGCTGGATGGCCGCAACCCGGTCGGGCAGATCTACACCCGGATGGCGATGGGTGAGGACGTCACCGTGCCGAACTACACCCCGGCACACCCGACGCTGAAGTCGCTCGCCGCTCAGATAGGCGCGCTGCAGGCGGCGCTGACCGCGCTGTCCAACCAGGACTTCACCGACGAGCCGGCGATCGTCCAGGGCGTGCTGGCCTCGCTGACGCCGGAGAAGATCGCCGCGGCCATCCCGCCCACCATGGCCAAGCAGGTCGCCGACGAGCTGGCCCGCCGGCTGGTCGCCTGAGCGAGGGGCGGCCCGAGGCCGCCGGGTCGCCCCTCTTGGCGCGTTTCCGCAACGGCTGTTGAGCAACAGTTGTTGCGCAAGAGCTGTTGCGGATGCCAGGCTGTCGTCATGGACAGCTCCGACGTACGCCAGATCACCGACTCGCGGGTGCTGGCCGCCATGTCCCACCCGCTGCGCCGCCGGCTGATGGACGTGCTCAAGGTCCATGGCCCCTCCACCGTCGGCCTGCTCGCCGAGCGCACCGACCAGGCCCCCGCGAACGTCAGCCACCACCTCAAGGTCCTCGCCGGCGCGGACCTCATCACCGAGGCGCCCGAGTTGGCCCGGGACCGGCGCGAGCGGTGGTGGCGCCTGGTCACCCGGGCGTTGCGCTGGTCCAACACCGACTTCGACGCCGACCCGGCCTCCCGGGCGGTCGCCGACGCCGCCACCTCGCTCAACCTGGACCGGCACGTCGCCCTGGCCCGGGCCTGGCACGCCGCCGACGAGACCACCCAGGCCAGCTGGAACGACGCGCCGTTCTCCACCGACCACTGGCTGCGCCTCACGCCCGAGGAACTGGCCGAGCTGAGCCACGAGCTGATCGACGTCCTCGCGCGCTGGGCCAACCGGGACCTGCCCGACGACGGCGCCGACCGGCGGCCGGTCTTCGTGTTCGTCCACGGCGTACCGGCCCGACCGTGACCACCGCCACCCGCGACTCCACCGACGTCCGGCCGACCGGTGGGCTGCTGCGGCACCGCGACTTCCGGCTGCTCTGGGCCGGCCAGGCGGTCAGCAGCGTCGGCAGCAACGTCACCACTGTCGCGCTGCCGCTGGTCGCGGTCGCCGTCCTCGACGCCGGCACCTTCCAGGTGGCGGTGCTCACCGCCGCGGCCTGGCTGCCCTGGTTGCTGATCGGCCTGCCGGCCGGCGCGTGGGTCGACCGGCTGCCCCGCCGACCGGTGATGGTGATCTGCGACCTGCTCTGCGCGGTGGCTTTCCTCAGCGTGCCGCTGGCCGCCCTGCTGGGTCGGCTCACCGTCGCGCAGCTGCTGGTGGTCGCCCTCAGCGCCGGCGCCGCACGGGTCTTCTTCGAAACCGCCGACCAGGTCTACCTGCCGGTGCTGCTGCGACCCGGGCAACTGCCGGAGGGCAACGCCAAGCTCCAGGCGACCCAGACCGTGAGCTACGTCGTCGGACCGGGCCTCGCCGGCCTGATCGCCCAGCTCACCGGCGCCGTCGCCGCACTGCTGCTGGACGCGCTCACGTTCCTGCTCTCCGCGGTGTTCCTGCTGCGCATCCGTACCCGCGAACCACGGGTACGCCCCTCGGAGCGAACCCGATCGCTGCGCCGGGACATCACCGAGGGGCTGCGCTTCGTCATCCGGGACCCGTACCTGCGGGTGCTCACGGTCTTCGGCGCGGCCAGCAACATCGGGCTGACCGGCTACCAGGCCGTCCTGGTGGTCTTCCTGGTGCGCGAACTGCGTCTCGAGCCGGGCCTGGTGGGCGGGCTCGTCGGAGTGATGAGCGCCGGCGGGATCATCGGAGCGCTGCTCGCCACCACTGTGGCGCGGCGCTGCGGCACCGCGCGGGCCCTGCTGATCGCGGCGGCGCTCACCGGCCCACCCGCGCTGCTCATTCCCCTCGCCGCACCCGGCGTCGGGCTGGTCTGGCCGGCCCTCGGCGGTCTGCTGATCGGCCTGGGGGTGGCCATCGGCAACGTGGTCAAGGGCGCCTTCCGGCAGACGTACACGCCGCACCACCTGCTGGGCCGGGTGACGGTGAGCATGCACCTGCTCAACTACGGCACGATCCCGTTGGCAGCCGTGCTGGCCGGTGCGATCGGCGCGCGGTACGGCGTCGGGACGGCAATCGTCGTGATGACCGCCTGGTTGGCGGTCACCCCGTTGATTCTGTTGGTGGGGCCGATCCGGAGGCGGCGGGACCTGCCCGCCGCCCCGGCGGCGTCTTGAGTGCGCTGCGACGGCGGCCGGAGACCGGCCGCCGTCACCGGCACGGAGCTACATCGGGCGGACGTTGTCCGCCTGCGGACCCTTCTGCCCCTGGGTCACCTCGAACTCGACCTTCTGGCCCTCGTTGAGCTCCCGGTAGCCGCTCGAAGCGATGGCGGAGTAGTGGACGAAAACGTCCGGCCCTCCACCGTCCTGCTCGATGAAGCCGAAGCCCTTTTCCGAGTTGAACCACTTAACCGTGCCGGTTGCCATGCATCTCTCCCTGTTCAAAGCGGCTGACCCTCGGCCTCTGGCCGATGATCGCCCGTACCTGTTCGACAGTAACGGGCAAAACCCCGATCCGCTGGCCGAAGTGCCGTAGGTCTTTGACGGAACTCGGGTGAACTCTGCGCGGCGGCATGCGAAACCCGCCCCGACCAACCGCCGCTGGGGCATGCTTGCGCCGATGAGGGATGCCGCAGCCGACGCGCTGACCGAGCTGGAACGCGAGATCCACGCACCCGGCGCCGGTCTGGACCGGCTCCGGTTGATGCCCACTCCGTTCGTCCCCGAGGTGCGGCTGCACCTGGCCGAGGACGCGATCGTCTGGTGGGCCCGGATGGAGGCCGCCGCCGGGCACGCGCTGCCGGCGCCGTACTGGGCGTCCGCCTGGGCCGGAGGCCAGGCCCTGGCCCGCCACCTCCTGGACCACCCGGAGCTGGCCGCCGGCCGCCGGGTGCTCGACCTCGCCTCCGGGTCCGGGCTGGTGGCCATCGCCGCCGCGCTCGCCGGCGCCGCCGAGGTGATCGCCAACGACATCGACCCGTACGCCGTCGCCGCCGTCACCCTCAACGCGCGGGCCAACCACGTCGCCGTCGACGCCACCGGAGACGACCTGCTCGACAGCACCGATGTGAAGGTCGACCTGGTGGTCGCCGGGGACGTCTTCTACGACCGCGCGATGGCCGACCGGATGCTGCCCTTCCTGCAGCGGGCCGCCGCCGCGGGCGCCGACGTGCTGGTCGGCGACCCCGGCCGCGGACACCTACCGACGGACCGCCTGACCGTGCTGGCCGACTACCCGGTGCCCACCACCGAACCGTCTGTCGACTCGTCGCTACGCCACGTGCAGGTGCTGCGACCCGGCTGAGACCGGACCCCGACTCAGGGGCGACCCCGAGGCGGATCCCAGGGGTCACTGGGGGCTACGACCCGATGTCCGAAGTGGCGTGGCGGCCATAGCGTCGACGCATGACGCAATGGCTGGCCCAGATCGGAGAACTACCGGTTCTGCTGCTGATGGGTGCGCTCGGGCTCGTCATGCTCTTCGACGCCGTACCCCTGCTGGGTGTCCTCGTCCCCGGCGACGTCGCGATCCTCGCCGCCGTCGGCGTCGGCCGCCCGAGCACCGGGCTGGCCACCTTCACCGCGGTGCTGGTCGGCTGCCTGGCCGGTTGGTCGCTGAGCTTTTTGATCGGCCGACGCTACTCCGACCGGCTGCGCCACAGCCGCGTCGGCGGTTGGATCGGCGAGACCCGCTGGACGGCGGCGGAAGGGATCCTGCGCCGCGGCGGCGGCCGGATGATGGTCGTCGCGCCGTTCCTGCCGGTCTTCAACGCGCTGTTGCCGCTGGCCGCCGGCGGGCTGCGGATGTCGTACCGCCGATTTCTCGGCTGCGCGACGATCGGCGCGGCCGCCTGGGCCGGTCTCTACCTCGCCCTGGGCACCGCGTCACGGTCGGTGGCCGGGCTGCTGCCGGGCGACCCCAGCCCGTTGCTTGTCACGATGGGCGTCGGGCTGGTGCTGGCCTCCGTCGCGTTGCTGGGGGCGCGGCGGCGGTTGTTCTCCGTCGTTGGCTGAGCTGCTTCTCTGGGGGACGTGGGGGCGTGGGGGCGCTCGGGGCCGGGTGCGGTAGGGGATTGCCGTGCCCGGCCTCGGAGCCGGGTTGCGGTGGTGGGGCGGGGGCCCGCCGTGCCCGGCTCCGGGCGGTCAGGCTTGATCCCTGCGCCGGGCACGGCGGGCCCCCACCCCCGTCGTGGTTCCGGTTCGCTCGGGGGTGCCGCCGCCGTCGGTGGGTTGTGATCTTGGTGGTTCTTGGTCGACGTCGGGTCTTCTGTGTGGTGGGTTACCAGCCTCGGGCTTTCCACTGGGGGAGGGCGGGGCGTTCCGCGCCCAGCGTGCTGTCCTTGCCGTGGCCCGGGTAGAACCAGGTGTCGTCCGGTAGCTGGTCGAACAGCTTGTGCTCGACGTCGCCGATCAACGCCGCGAAGCGCTCCGGGTCCTTGTCGGTGTTACCCACCCCACCGGGAAAGAGACTGTCGCCGGTGAACAGGTGCGGGGTGCCGGCCGGGTCGCGGTAGAGCAGCGCGATCGAGCCGGGGGTGTGCCCCTTGATGTGGATGACCTCCAGCGCGCAGTCGCCGACCGCCACGGTGTCGCCGTCGGCCAGCCGCTCCGCCTCGATCGGCAGCCCCGCCGCGTCGTCGGCGTGCACCAGCGTCCGGGCGCCGGTCTTGGCGACGACCTCCTCCAGCGCCACCCAGTGATCCATGTGCTGGTGGGTCGTCACCACGGCGGTGAGCCCACCGTCACCGATCAGTTCGAGCAACCGGGGTGCCTCGTTGGCGGCGTCGATCAGCACCTGGTCACCGGTGCCCGTGCAGCGCAGCAGGTAGGCGTTGTTGTCCATCGGGCCCACCGACAGCTTGCTGATGGTCAGCCCGTCCAGCTCCCGAACCGCCGGGGCGCCGCCGTGCGTGACGTCTCCGCTGTATGTCATGACGTTTCTAGATCCATTCCGGTGGAGTAGGCAGGGGGCCGTCGGGGGTGACGGAGAGCGGGGCGCCGTCGGCACGGCCGATCAGCCAGGCGGCGAGGTCGGGGGCGGGACCGGCGACGACCGGGGCGCCGACGCGCTCACCGATCACCACCTCGTGCTCGCTGCCGTCGAGGCGCAACACCATCGACGGCGGTGTCGGCCCCATGGCGTGGTGGCTGGCCGCCTCGCGCAGCAGCCGGTGGGCGAACGTCTCCGACCAGTGCGCGGCCCGGTAGTCGGCGGCCAGATCGAGGTGGTGCACCTCGATCTCCCGCAGCCGGCCCCAGACCAGCAGCGCGGCCGGCCACGGGCCCTTACGCGCCTGCACCGTCGCCGCCCAGGCCTCGGCCGGCATCGCCGCGACCGCCTCGGAGAACAGGTCCGCGGTGCGGCGCAGGTCGTCCAGGTGCTCCGCCGGTGGCCGGCTCGAACCGGCTTCGATGTCCGCCGTGCGGGCCTCCAACGAGGCGTACATCGGCAGCGCCTCTCCGGTGCGGGCCGCGGTGAGCAGGTTGACGAAGCCGTCGGCGTTGCGCGCCAGGTGCGCCAGCACGTGGCCGCGCGTCCAGCCGGGCAGTAGCGACGCGGCGGCCAGGTCGGCGGTGTCGAAAGACGCAGCGGTACGGAGTAGTCGGCTGGTGGCCGCGTCCACCTCGCCCATCAGCAGCAGCGGATCCGTGGTCACCCGTCGACCCTAGCGGTCCGCCGTCGCGCCGTCGCCGGGGAAATCGCTTTCGGCGCGTCGGCGCGCCACCTACCGTCAGCGGCAGACGCGGCACCGGGACATCGGACGGAGGTGGTGATCATGCCGGACGTGGCACGCGTGTTCCGCCATCACCAGCTTCGACACCGATGAGGATGCCATGACGATCGATCTGACCGCCCTCGGCTGGGACGCCGAGCGGACGGCGTACGCCGCGCGTCGCGGCGAGCACCAGCCGGGTCGGGTGGCCCGGGTGGACCGGGGGGTCTGCACGGTGCTGACCGCGGTCGGCCCGGTTCGGGCCAGCCTGGGTGGGGCGGTGCTGAGCGCCGCCGCGCGGGACCCGTCCGCGCTGCCCTGCGCCGGGGACTGGGTGCTGCTCACCCACTGGCCGGACCGCCGCGTCACCGTGGAGGTGGTGCTGCCGCGGCGAGCCGCGTTGATCCGTCGTACCGCCGGCAAGGACGCCAGCGGCCAGGTGCTGGCCGCCAACCTCGACGCCGCCGCCGTGGTGGAGCCGGTGCACCCCGAGCCGGACGTGGGCCGGATCGAACGGCTGCTCGCCCTGGCCCACGAGTCCGGCGCCCGGCCGCTGGTCGTGCTGACCAAGGCGGACCTCGCGGCCGACCCGTCCGCGCTGGCCCGCCAACTGGCCGCGGTCGCCCCCGGGGTGCCGGTGCTGCCGGTCAGCGCCGAACGTGGCCTCGGGCTGGACCCGCTGCGCGCCGAGGTGGCGCCCGGCCGCACGCTCGGCCTGCTCGGCCCGTCCGGTGCTGGCAAGTCGAGCCTGGTCAACGCCCTCGTCGGGGCGGTGATGATGCCCACCCAGGCGATCCGGCGGGTCGACGGCAAGGGTCGGCACACCACCACCTGGCGGGCCCTCGTACCCATCCCCGGCGGCGGTGCGGTGATCGACACGCCCGGTGTGCGGGCGGTCGGCCTGCTGGACGGCGCGGCCGGGCTCGACCGGGCGTTCGCCGACATCGCC
>NZ_JAKKFF010000344.1 GCF_022229015.1 Micromonospora foliorum | reverse complement strand
CTGGTCGGGCAGGTCCGGCTCGGGGCGACGCCGTCGTCCACCGTTGGGCGCGGGCGCTGCCCCGATCCCCTCGTCCGGGCGGTAGCGCGGCTCTGGGCGGCGCGGGTCGTCGGCGGTCCGGTCCGGGTACCCGTCGGCGCGGTACCGCGTGCGGCCGTCCACCGGTGCCCACGGGTCGACCGCGTCGGCGATCCGGCCGTCGTGGTCGCGGGTGGGTCGGACGCCGTACCCGTCGCCGGGGTGCCGTTCGTAGCCAGCCGCCGGTCGTTCCGGTGTGCCGCGCCGACGTGGCGCGTCGTCCGGCTCGGGCACCCAGCCGGGTTCTGCTCGGGGCGCGGGGGAGACCGGCGGTGTGCCCCGGTAACCCCGATCCCGCTCGGTGGGCTCCTGCCGGGGACGGCGGCTGTCGTACCGATCGGGGGTGGGCTGGTCCCGGTGCCAGGCGGCTTCCCGCGCGGGTCCCCGCTCGTCGGCAGGGCGTCGGTCGGACCAGGCGGTACGCCGGTCCGACTCGGGGGAGCGGCGTTCGTCGCGGCGGGGTGGCTCGGGCAGCGGACGACGGTACGGCTCATGGTCGTAGTGGCGGGAGTCGGCGCTGTCGGGCCGGCCGTAGGCGGACGTGTCCGCGGGCCGCTCGTCGCCGCGGGGTCGGCCGTAGGTAGGTGTCTCGTCCGGTTCGTCGTCCACCCAGGACCGGCCCTGGGGTGCCTGTTCCGCCGGTGGTTCGTCGGACCACGACCGGCCGAGGTAGGTGCCGTCCGGGCGGGTGGGGGCGAGCGGCGGCACCTCGGCGCGACCGGACACCGTCGCCCGGCCGCGCGGCGGCGGCTGGTGCGGCATGCCGATGTCGCCGGGGTAGCGCTGGCCGGGGAACTGGGGGTGCCACTCGGTGGTCGGTTCGACCACCCAGGACGGTTCGTTCGGGTCCGGCCACCGGTCGGTGTAGCGGCCGTTCATCCGTCGAGCCCGTCGCCACACCCGGCCGCCGGGCCGATCCTCGCCGGGGGTGAGCTGTCCGCAGCCGCCGTCGGGTGACCGCTGGGCGTCCGGTCGCCGCCTGCCACGCCCCGGTGGCCGGCTCGCGTCCGCTCGCTCACGCGTTGTCACCTCGTTGCAAATTGTCGCGCTGGGGCCGCACGTGCCGGTCAGGTCGCCGCTCCGGCAGGCCGTGGCTGCGGATGGAGGGTAACGGCGTGGGCTCGCTCACCGCCACTGTGGTGCCGCCCACCGGCGCAAACGTTATCCCATTGGTTTCGGACATTTGGTCCTATAACCGAATCTGGACTCCGACCCTACCGCACTCGAAGACCACCTGGCCCCGGCGGGATCGGGGGCTCGTTCAGGGATGCTCCATGATGAGGACGGCGAAGGTGCCGGGAGCGAGCGCCTCGTACCGGTGCGGGGCGTCGCCGGGGAACGTGGCGTAGTCGCCGGGGTCGAGTTCGACCGGCGCACCCTCGGGCCCTACCCGCAGTCGGCCGGCGGCGACCACCACGTGCTCGACGCTGCGCGGGGTGTGTCCGTGGCCGGTTCGGACCGCGCCCGGTTCCAGCCTGATCAGGTAGACGTCCCGGCGCAGGTGCGCCGCGCCGGCGCTGAGCAGCTTTCCGCTGAAGTCGGCCTGTTCGGAGCGGACGTCGGGCCCGTCGCCCGCCCGGATGACCCGTACGGGCTCGTCGACGGGCTCCACCAGCCGGCTGAACGGCACCCCGAGAGCGACGCCCAGCGCCCAGAGCGTCTCCACGCTCGGGTTGCCGGTGCCCGACTCCAGTTGGGAGAGGGTGGACTTGGCCACCCCGGCCCGGCGGGCCAGCTCGGTCAGCGAGATGCCGACCCGTTCCCGCTCCCGGCGCAGGGCGGCGGCGATGGTGGCAAGCGGCGCAGCCGGTTCCGAAGGCATGCCTTCGCTCCATTGGGTCGAACGTTCGGTGTGGCGAACAGCGGCGACCCGTTCAGCATGATGAACGCACGACAGGATCCGCGCAGTTACGGCGAAACTGCTGCCTCTGAGATGCCTGAGGCAGCAGTTTCGCTGATCTTGCGGGGATCTTGCGGGAGCCCGGGGTTCAGACCTTGTCGCCCAGCTTGACCTGGGGCGCCGGAGCGCGCATCCGCCGGAAGGTGATCGACCGCATGACCGCGTAGAGGAAGAGCGAGCCCATCCGCTGGTCGGTCTTCGGGAAGCGCTCCCGGACCAGCTTGCTGATCTTGCGGCAGATCAGCACCGAGTCGACGACCACACCCAGCGCCAGCGCGCCCCAGAGCACGTTGGAGACCAACCGGACCAGCGGCGGCATGGCCGCGTTCGACCCGACCAGCACGATCAGCGCGCCGCCGAAGAACCAGGTGCCGACGGTACGCCGGGAGTCGACCACGTTGCGGGCCAACAACCGCTCCGGGCCACGGTCGCGGGGGCCGCCCTCGCGGCGGAACTCCGACGCGGCCTCGGCGCGCAGTTGGCGGCGACGCTCCCGCTCCTCCTCCTTGGTGAGGGGGCGCGTGGGGCCGGCCGGCCGACGGCCGGCGGTGGGCCGCTTGGGCGTCTCCCGACCCTTGGCCGGGGTGTAACCCCGGGAACGCTCAGCGGTCTCCTCGGGGGTCACCGAGGTGACGGCCTCGTCGACGAGGTCGGTGGACTTGCGGCGAAAGAGCGACGGCACGCGGCAAGGGTAGCCAACCGCCCGCGCCCGCCGCACATCGCGGTGCACCGACAGACGGCTCCAGGTCGCAGCGCGACCTGGAGCCGTCGGAGAGAGCGAAGGGTGACCGAGGTTACGGACGCTCGGCGTGCGCGCCCAGGTCGGCGAGCTTCGCCTCGAAGTCCTCGTAGCCCCGGTTGATCAGGTCCACGCCGTACACCCGGGAGGTGCCCTCGGCCGCGAGCGCCGCGATCAGGTGGCTGAACCCGGCCCGCAGGTCCGGGATGACCAGGTCGGCGGCGTGCAGCTTGCTCGGCCCGGCGATCACCGCGGAGTGCTTGAAGTTGCGCCGGCCGAAGCGGCACGGGGTGCCGCCGAGGCAGTCCCGGTAGACCTGGATGTTGGCGCCCATCGAGTTGAGGGCCTCGGTGTAGCCCAACCGCTGCTCGTAGACCGTCTCGTGGACGATCGACAGGCCGCGGGCCTGGGTCAGCGCCACGACCAGCGGCTGCTGCCAGTCGGTCATGAAGCCCGGGTGTACGTCGGTCTCCAGCGCCACCGCGTTCAGCTCGCCACCCGGGTGCCAGAAGCGGATGCCGCCCTCCTGGCCGGGGTCGCCCAGCTTCGGTGCGCGGGCGTCGGTGACCTCGTACTCGCCGCCGACCGAGCGGAAGATGTTCAGGAAGGTCATCATGTCGGCCTGCTGCGCGCCCAGCACCTCGACGTGACCACGGGTCGCCAGGGCGGCGGCCGCCCAGCTCGCCGCCTCGATCCGGTCCGGGATCGGCCGGTGGGTGTAGCCGTGCAGCTTGGGAACGCCCTGGATCTCGATCACCCGGTCGGTGTGGACCTTGATGATCGCGCCCATCTTCTGCAGGATGCAGATCAGGTCGATGATCTCCGGCTCCACCGCCGCGTTGCGCAGCTCGGTGACGCCCTCGGCCATCACGGCGGTCAGCAGCACCTGCTCGGTGGCGCCGACGCTCGGGTACGGCAGGGCGAACTTGGTGCCGTGCAGCCCGTTCGGCGCGGACAGGTGCAACCCCTCCGGCCGCTTGTCGACCGTGGCACCGAACTCCCGCAGCGCCTGGAGGTGGAAGTCGATCGGGCGCGGGCCGATGTGGCAGCCGCCCAGGTCGGGGATGAACGCGTGCCCGAGGCGGTGCAGCAGCGGGCCGCAGAACAGGATCGGGATCCGGCTGGAACCGGCGTGCACGTTGATCTGGTCGGTGCTCGCGCTCTCCACGTTCGCCGGGTCGAAGACGAGCTCGCCGTCCTCGGTGCCGTCGGTCACCTTGACGCCGTGCAGGCCGAGCAGACCTCGCACCACCTCGACGTCGCGGATCTTGGGCACGTCGAACAGTCGGCTCGGGCTGTCGCCGAGCAGCGCGGCGACCATCGCCTTCGATACCAGGTTCTTCGCGCCGCGCACGCGGATCCGCCCTTCGAGCGGAGTGCCTCCGTGCACAACCAGGACGTCGTCGGTCAACGCAACCTCCAGCGCGTCGGTGCTGCCGTGTTGATGGTGGGGCGCCTGAACCTTCTCGCTACCCCGGATGCGGCCATGTCGAAACGGCCCGCGTGTGTCGTCGCTTGGGGAGCATAGCCCTCGGTGACGAAAAAGGACTCGGTCACATCGGCGTGTGTGGCATTAATCGGTGATCCGGCACTTTTGCGTACCAAGAGCGCTACGGATCGTGATCAGGACTCCGTCGGTGGCGGAGTGTCCGCGCCGGGCAGGGCGAGCATCTGGTCCAGCGCGACCCGGGCGTGGTGCGCCGTGTCGGCGTCCACCGTGATCTGGTTGACGACCCGCCCCGCGACCAGCTCCTCCAGGGCCCAGACGAGGTGCGGCAGATCGATCCGGTTCATCGTCGAGCAGTAGCAGACGGCCTTGTCCAGGAACATGATCTGCTTGTCCGGGTGCGCCAGCGCGAGCCGGCGGACCAGGTTCAGCTCGGTGCCGAGCGCCCACGCCGAGCCGGCCGGAGCCGCCTCGATCGTCTTGATGATGTATTCGGTGGAGCCGACGTAGTCGGAGGCCGTCACCACCTCGTGCCGGCACTCCGGGTGAACCAGGACGTTCACCCCCGGCACCCGCTCCCGTACGTCGTTGACGCTGTCCAGCGTGAACCGGCCGTGCACCGAGCAGTGCCCCCGCCAGAGGATCATCTTGGCGTCGCGCAGCTGCTCCGGGGTGAGCCCGCCGCCGGGCTTGTGCGGGTCGTAGAGCACGCAGTCGTCCAGCGACAGGCCCATCTCCAGCACCGCCGTGTTACGACCCAGGTGCTGGTCCGGCAGGAAGAGCACCTTCGAGCCCTGCTCGAAGGCCCAGTCCAGGGCGCGCTTGGCGTTGGACGAGGTGCAGACCACACCGCCGTTGCGGCCCACGAAACCCTTGATGTCGGCCGAGGAGTTCATGTACGTCACCGGCACGGTCTCGCCGGCGATGCCCAGCTCGGTCAGCGTGTCCCAGGCGGCCTCGACCTGGCCCAGGACCGCCATGTCGGCCATCGAGCAACCCGCCGCGAGGTCGGGCAGGATCACCCGCTGGGTGTCGGTGGTGAGGATGTCGGCGCTCTCGGCCATGAAGTGCACGCCGCAGAAGACGATGTACTCCGCGTCCGGGCGGGCCGCGGCCTCCCGGGCCAGCTTGAACGAGTCGCCGGTCACGTCGGCGAACTGGATCACCTCGTCGCGCTGGTAGTGGTGCCCCAGCACGAAGACCTTGCTGCCCAGCTTCGCCTTCGCGGCGGTGGCACGGGCCACCAGATCCGGGTCGCTGGGCGCCGGCAGGTCGCCCGGACACTCGACGCCGCGCTCGGTGTCGGGGTCGCTGCCCCGGCCGAGCAGCAGCAGAGCCGTCGCCGTGTTGGAGGGTTCCACCCAGGTCGAAGTCACGTAGCCCATGGTCCCACAGCGCGAGCGCGACGCAGCCTCGCTCGGTGTGGGCTGCCACACTGCTCGGCATGCGCGTGCTGCTCTGCCCGGACAAGTTCGCCGGCACCCTGCCCGCACCGGAGGTGGCCGCCGCGGTCGCCGCCGGTTGGCGCACCGTCACCGACGGAGACGATCTGCTGATCCGACCGCTCGCCGACGGCGGGCCGGGCTTCGTGGAGGTGCTCGCGGAAGCCCTCGGCGGCCGGCGGGTGCCGGTGTCGACGGTCGATCCGTTGGGCCGACCGGCGGCCGGTGAGATCCTGCTCACCGCCGACGGCGCGACCGCCTATCTGGAGAGCGCGCAGGCGTGCGGCCTGCACCTGCTCTCCGCGGCCGAACGCGACCCGAAGGTCACCACGTCGTACGGGCTGGGTCTGTTGGTGGCCGCCGCGGTGGAGAGCGGTGCCCGCACGGTGGTGATCGGGCTGGGCGGCTCCGGCACCAACGACGCCGGCGCCGGAATGCTCGCCGCGCTGGGCGTGACCCCCCTCGACCAGGGCGGCGCCGCACTGCCGTACGGCGGGGCTGCGCTCGCCGCGCTCGACGCGCTGG
>NZ_JAKKFF010000343.1 GCF_022229015.1 Micromonospora foliorum | reverse complement strand
CCTGACCGGGCACGCGGTGGGCAACCTGGTGCTCTGCGGCCTCATGGAACTGCTCGGCGACCCGGTGGCCGCGCTGGAGCACGCCGGCGCGATGCTCGGCGCCGTCGGCCGGGTGTTGCCGATGTCCCGCCAGCCGGTCGGCATCGAGGCGCGGGTACGCGGCGCCGACCCGGCCGCCCCGGACGAGGTGCGCACGGTGAGTGGCCAGCACCAGGTGGCCGTCACCACCGGGCGGGTCGAGTCGCTGCGGCTCACCCCGAGCGCCCCACCGGCCTGCGCCGAGGCCATCGAGGCGATCCGGGCGGCCGACTGGCTGATCTTCGGGCCGGGCAGCTGGTACACGAGTGTGCTTCCGCACCTGCTGGTGCCGCAGTTGGCCGACGCGATCGTGTCCACCTCGGCCCGGCGGCTGGTCACGCTGAACCTTGCCGCGGAGAAGGAGACCCTCGGGCTCTCCGTCGCCGACCATCTCGCGGCGCTGCACTGGTACCTTCCCGAGCTCAAGGTGGATCTTGTGCTCGCCGATGCCAAGGCGGTGGGTGACCCCGAACCGGTCGAACGTGCGGCAGAATCGCTGGGTGCCCGCCTGGTCCTCGCCCCCGTCGCCGTTGTCGACGGGACTCCCCGCCATGATCCGGCTGCCCTGGGCGCCGCGCTGGTGCCTGTCCTGGGCGCCGATCGTTAGACACGTACGTAATCTCCGGCGACACGCCGGAACAGGTCCGTGAGGGGACGCACAATGGCGATGACGGCCGCGGTCAAGGACGAGCTGAGTCGGGTCGACGTGCCCAAGCCCTGCTGCCGACGGGCGGAGATGGCCGCACTGCTGCGCTTCGCTGGCGGGCTGCACATCGTCTCCGGCCGTGTGGTGGTGGAGGCTGAACTGGACACCGGGGCGGTGGCCCGGCGGCTGCGGCGGGAGATCGCCGAGGTCTACGGCTACCCCAGCGAGATCCACGTGCTGGCCTCCGGTGGGCTGCGCAAGGGCAGCCACTTCATCGTGCGGGTGGTCAAGGACGGCGAGGCCCTGGCGCGGCAGACCGGCCTGCTCGACGTGCGGGGTCGCCCGGTGCGCGGGCTGCCGCCGCACGTGGTGGCGGCCAACGTCTGCTGCGCGGTCTCCGCGTGGCGGGGGGCGTTCATGGCCCACGGCTCGCTCACCGAGCCGGGCCGCTCCAGCGCGCTGGAGATCACCTGCCCGGGGCCGGAGTCGGCGTTGGCGCTGGTCGGCGCGGCCCGGCGGATCGGCATCACCGCGAAGAACCGCGAGGTACGCGGGGTGGACCGGGTGGTCGTCAAGGACGGTGACGCGATCGCCGCGCTGCTCACCCGGATCGGCGCGCACTCCAGCGTGCTGGCCTGGGAGGAGCGCCGGGTACGCCGCGAGGTGCGGGCCACCGCCAACCGGCTCGCCAACTTCGACGACGCGAACCTGCGCCGTTCGGCGCGGGCGGCGGTCGCCGCCGCGGCCCGGGTCACCCGCGCGCTGGAGATCCTCGCCGACGAGGCGCCCAACCACCTGACCGACGCCGGTCGGCTGCGCCTGGAGCACCGGCAGGCGTCGCTGGAGGAGTTGGGGGCCCTGGCCGAACCCCCGCTGACCAAGGACGCCATCGCGGGGCGGATCCGCCGGCTCCTGGCGCTGGCCGACAAGCGGGCCCGCGACCTTGGCATCCCGGATACGGAAGCAGCCGTCACGCCCGACATGCTCGTGGTCTGATAGGACGGTGGGGCCGCACGGTGCGCCCGGGAGCGCCCCGGCGCAGCGTGGTCCCGCACGCTCGGATAGGGTCGCTGAGTACGGCAAGGGGGCCGACACCGGCACTCCTCGTCGTGCCCACCGCCTCGGGCGGTCAGGTCCTCAGACCGCGCGGCGGGGTGGCCGAGATGAACCGTCGACGGCCGGCTCCAACGGTCGGCGCACACCATTCCCGCCGGCCCGTTGTCTGAAGCCGGCGGACCAGAACGCGAGGAGATGGGACCTGTGACCATCCGGGTTGGCATCAACGGCTTTGGCCGAATCGGCCGTAACTTCTTCCGGGCAGTGCTGGCGTCTGACGCCGACATCGAGGTCGTGGCGGTGAACGACCTGACCGACAACGCCACGCTCGCCCACCTGCTCAAGTACGACAGCATCCTCGGTCGCCTGCCCTACGAGGTCAAGGCCACCGCCGACGAGATCACCGTCGGCGGCAAGACCATCAAGGCGTACGCCGAGAAGGACCCGTCGAAGCTGCCGTGGGGCGAGGTCGGCGCCGACGTCGTCATCGAGTCGACCGGCTTCTTCACCGACGCCACCAAGGCCAAGGCGCACGTCGACGGCGGGGCCAAGAAGGTCATCATCTCCGCCCCGGCGAAGAACGAGGACGTCACCGTCGTCATGGGTGTCAACCACGACACCTACGACCCGGCGAAGCACACCATCATCTCCAACGCCTCGTGCACCACCAACTGCCTCGCTCCGATGGCGAAGGTCCTGCACGACACGTTCGGCATCCAGCACGGTCTGATGACGACGATCCACGCGTACACCCAGGACCAGAACCTCCAGGACGCGCCGCACTCGGACCTGCGTCGGGCCCGGGCCGCCGCGCTGAACATCGTGCCGACCTCGACCGGCGCCGCCAAGGCGATCGGCCTGGTCCTGCCGGACCTCAAGGGCAAGCTCGACGGGTACGCCCTGCGGGTGCCGATCCCGACCGGCTCGGTCACCGACCTCACCGTCAACGTGGGTCGCGAGACCACCGTGGACGAGGTCAACGCCGCGCTGAAGGCCGCCGCGGACGGCCCGCTCAAGGGCATCCTGGTCTACAACGAGGACCCGATCGTCTCCACCGACATCGTGACCGACCCGGCGTCGTGCATCTTCGACGCGCCGCTGACCAAGGTCGTCGGCAACCAGGTCAAGGTCGTCGGCTGGTACGACAACGAGTGGGGCTACTCCAACCGGCTGGTCGACCTCGTCAAGCTGGTCGGTTCGTCGCTGTGAGCATCCGGACCCTCGACGACCTGCTCGCCGAGGGGGTGTCGGGTCGGCGCGTGCTGGTGCGCGCCGACCTGAACGTCCCGCTCGACAAGCAGACCGGTGCCATCACGGATGACGGCCGGATCCGCGCGGTGCTGCCGACCCTCGGCGCGCTGGTCGAGGCCGGCGCGAAGGTGGTCGTCTGCTCGCACCTGGGCCGCCCGAAGGGTGCTCCGGACCCGCAGTTCAGCCTGGGCCCGGTCGCCGGGCGGCTCGGTGAGCTGCTCGGCGCGCCTGTGCACTTCGCCACCGACACCGTCGGTGACTCCGCCCGCTCCACCGTCGCCGACCTGGCCGACGGCCAGGTCGCCCTGCTGGAGAACCTGCGTTTCAACGCCGGTGAGACCAGCAAGGACGAGGCCGAGCGGGGTGCCTTCGCCGACCAGCTCGCCGCGTTCGGCGACGCGTACGTGGACGACGCGTTCGGCGCCGTGCACCGCAAGCACGCCAGCGTCTTCGACGTACCGGCCCGGTTGCCGCACGTCGCGGGCCGGCTGGTGCTGCGTGAGGTCGAGGTCCTCTCCAAGCTCACCGGTGACCCGGAGCGCCCGTACGTGGTGGTGCTCGGCGGGTCGAAGGTGTCCGACAAGCTCGCCGTGATCGAGGCTCTGCTGCCCACGGTCGACCGGCTGCTCATCGGTGGCGGGATGTGCTTCACCTTCCTCAAGGCCCAGGGCCTGGAGGTGGGCACCTCGCTGCTGGAGAAGGACATGGTCGAGACCTGCCGCAACCTGCTGGAGCGGTCCGGCGGCAAGATCATGCTCCCGGTCGACGTGGTGGTCGCGGACGCGTTCGCTCCGGACGCCGCGCACGACACGGTCCGGGTCGACGGCATCCCGAGCCACCGGCTCGGCCTGGATGTCGGCCCAGAGACGGTGGCTGGCTTCAGCGCCGCGCTGTCCCAGGCGAAGACGATCTTCTGGAACGGCCCGATGGGCGTGTTCGAGATGCCTGCCTTCGCGGCGGGCACCCGGGGGATCGCCGAGGCGATCACCAAGGCCGACGCGTTCAGCGTCGTCGGCGGCGGTGACAGCGCCGCCGCGGTCCGTGCCCTGGGGCTGGACGAGTCGTCCTTCGGGCACATCTCCACCGGTGGTGGCGCCTCCCTGGAATACCTCGAGGGCAAGACCCTCCCCGGCATCGCGGCCCTGGAGAACTGAATGTCGAGCACCACCCGCCGGCCGTTGATGGCCGGCAACTGGAAGATGAACCTCAACCACCTCGAGGCCAACCTGCTGGTGCAGAAGCTGGCGGCGAGCCTCACCGAGAAGCAGCTCACCGACGTCGAGACGGTCGTGCTGCCGCCCTTCACCGACCTGCGCACCGTGCAGACCGCGGTGGACGGGGACAAGCTGCTGATCGGCTACGGCGGGCAGGACCTCTCCCCGCACGCGTCCGGCGCGTACACCGGGGACATCTCCGGGCCGCTGCTGGCCAAGCTCGGCTGCACGTACGTGGTGGTCGGGCACTCCGAGCGGCGGGCCTACCACCACGAGGACGACACCCTGGTCAACGCCAAGGTCAAGGCGGCGCTGACGCACGGCCTGACCCCGATCCTGTGCGTGGGGGAGGGGCTGGACGTCCGCGAGCAGGGCACCCATGTGGCGCACTGCTCCGACCAGCTCGACGGGGGCCTTGCCGGGCTCACCCCCGAGCAGGTGCGGCAGGTCGTGATCGCGTACGAGCCGGTCTGGGCGATCGGCACGGGCAAGACCGCGACCCCGGAAGACGCCCAGGAGGTCTGTGGGGCGGTGCGTCAGCGACTGGCGGAACGCTTCGACCAGGAGACCGCCGACCAGGTTCGGGTCCTCTACGGCGGCTCGGTCAAGGCGTCCAACGTCGCCTCGATCATGGCCCAACCGGACGTGGACGGGGGCCTGGTGGGGGGCGCCAGCCTGGACGCGGAGGAATTCGCTCAGATCTGCCGGTTCCCGGAGCACCTCGCCCGCTGATCGCTCGGTATCCTTGACACCGCCCGTCCGCCGGTCGGTGCCGCCGTGCCCGATCAGACCGGGCGAGGATCGCTACGAGAGGAACTGACCCCAGCCATGCCGATCTGGTTCGCATACACGTTGATCGTGTTGCTGGTCATCACGAGCATTCTGCTCACCATGCTGATCCTGCTGCACCGCGGCAAGGGCGGCGGCCTGTCGAGCATGTTCGGCGGTGGCGTCAGCTCCAGCCTCGCCGGCTCCTCGGTCGCGGAGAAAAACCTGGACCGCTACACCGTTCTGGTGAGCGTCGTCTGGTTCGCCGCGATCATCGGGCTCGGGCTCTGGCTGCGCCTCCAAATGAACAGCGGCGCCTGAGCAGGCTCAGTAAGTCGTACAATCTGCGCGCGGTTCGTCACTCGACGGGCCGCGCGCAGGCTTTTCTCCGCTGCACCGCGTCGCCCGCCGCTCCACCCCCGAAGACGGCGGGTCCCCTCCGACGACAGGAGCGAGCAGCCGTGCCGAATGGCAACGTTATCCGGGGAGCCCGGGTCGGGTCCGCACCGATGCGCCCGGACGGGCGGCACCAACCCGCCCCCCGACAGGACGTCAGCTACTGGTGCCGTAACGACCACCGGGTCGACATCCGGATCGCCGCGGACGTAGAGCCGCCACCCCTGTGGGACTGCCCCCGCTGCGGCCTACCCGCCGGGCGGGACGCCCAGAATCCGCCGGGCCGGGTCCGCGCCGAACCGTACAAGAGTCACCTGGCGTACGTGAAGGAGCGGCGCACCGCCGAGGAGGGGGAGGCCCTGCTCGCCGAGGCGCTCGCCGCACTACGCCGTCGACGCGGCGAGTAGCGGGCTCCTCCGCGCGCTCACCGCAGGCTGCGCAGTCGGGCGGGTACGTCGGCTGCCGCCGCCCGGTCCAGCAGCCAGCGGGTGCGGTCCACCCCGCGCACGCCGGCCGCCG
>NZ_JAKKFF010000342.1 GCF_022229015.1 Micromonospora foliorum | reverse complement strand
GCGCGCGCCGCCGTCCCCACCGCGCCCGGTTCAGGCCGGTGTGCCGGTGACGGTCAGGTTGCGCAGTCGGCCCACGTTGTCGAACGAGCCGAAGCCGACCCGTCCCGAGCCGAACGTGGTGTCCTTGGCGGTCAGCAGCGGGTCCCGGTGCCCGTCGACGTAGACGGCGATCTCGCCGGTGGCCGGCAGGTGCACCACCTGGACCCGGTGCCACCTGGCATCGGTGATGGCAGGGTTGGCGCCCCGGGAGCGGCCGTTCCACTGGTGGTCGATGCGCTCCCGGTCGGCGTTGTTCACCTTGAAGATGCCGTTGTGCGGGTAGATCGTGTTGTCGGTGGAGAGGTGGGCGTAGTAGAACTCGGTGTCCGAGCGCCAGCCGAAGACGATGATCACGTCCCGGTTGGTGACCTCCACCGGTGTGTCGAGTCGTACCTGGGCGTCGACCCGCACCGACGACCACGCCGGGCCGTTGGTCAGCACGGCGTACTCGAAGGGCCGGCGCGGACCCGGCCGGCTGTCCCCGGCCTCGGCGAGGATCACCTGGTCGTGGGTGAACTGCCACTTCGCCGGCGTCACCGGCGCCCAGTTCGCGGCCCCGGCGGTGCGGCGCACTGTGACGTCCCCGACGTCACCGCTGGCGTACTCCCTGGTGCCGGTCACCTTCCAGACCTTTCCGTTGGCCTTCGCGACGACGTAGAGCTCACCGGCGGCGTCGGTGCCGAAGCGCAGGTCCACCCGATTGGGGTCACCGGGCGCGCCCGGTGCGGACAGGTCGCGCATCCGGACCGGAGTGCCCGCCGCGTCGAAGAGCGCGAGCTGGTGGATCGTGGCCAGACCCCGACCGCGGCGCATCTCGTTGGCCTCGGTGTAGAGCACCCGGCCGTCGACCAGGTCGCCGAAGACGTACTTGCCGCGCAGCGCGGGCAGCGCCCGCCCCCGGTAGACGAAACCGCCGGCCACCGCGACACCAACGTCATCCCTGCAGTTCCAGCCGGCGGCGGGGTCGTGGTCGTACGCGGCGACCGGGTAGGTGTAGCCGTACCTGTCGTCGTCGGCGGGCAGCGGGAGCAGCCGGTCGCAGGGGTTCGTGGCCGTCTTGTCGAAGACGAACGAGCCCTCGCGCTCGCTCCAGCCGAAGTTGTCCCCGGCGCGGACCTCGTAGATCGCCTCGACGGCGTGTTCACCGATGTGCCCGAGGTACATCCGGCCGGTCGCCCGGTCCCAGCTGAACCGGTGCGGGTCCCGGAACCCCACGGCGTAGAGCTCGCCGAGCGCGCCGGCCCGGCCGACGAACGGGTTCGCGGGCGGGATGCCGTAGCGCCCGTTCGGGGCGTTGGTGCCCTGCGGGTCGATCCGCAGCAGCTTGCCGTGGGGCAGGGCCAGGTTCTGCGGGTCGGTGTTGCGTGCGCCCTGGCCACCGTCGCCGACGGCGAGGTACAGCAGGCCGTAGTCACGGTCGTGACGCTTGGCCGTGGGGTTGAAGTTGATCTCCTGGATGCCGTGCACCTGGCCGCCGAAGCCGATGCGCAGCACCTCGCGGTGCGTACCGGCGAAGGTGGCGGCGGCCGGATCGGTCGCCGTCCACTCGGTGATGACACCGTGGAAGAGCGTGTTGGGCTGGGCGTAGTCCGGTGTGGCGGTCGTCGTCGACGCCAACTCGGTGTGGATGGTGTAGAAGCGGCCGTTCACCCCGAACTCCGGGTGGAACGCGACGTACCCGAAGCCCTGGCCGAGCCCACGACCGGAGAAGAACCGTGGCGCGAACGTCGCCGCCACGTCCAGGTAGACGTGGGGCACGCCGCCCTCGACGAGGTAGAGGCTGCCGTTGAGGTCGGGCACCGCCCGCCGGCCGGAGCCGTCGGGCACCTCCATGATGGTGTTGATCCGCGCGGTACGCATGAGCCGCGCGTCGGTCGGTGCCGGCGTGGGGTACGACTGCGGGAAGCTGGCGTACTCGCTGAGGACCAGCCCGAGGCGGGACTGGACCGGCATCGCGGGGACCGGGTCGTCGACCGCGTCGGCGGCCCGCGCGGGCGCGGCGACCAGGGTGGACAGGATCAGCACGAGGGCGGTGAGGCCGGCCCTTACTGTGGGCCGGCGGACGGTGCCGGCGCGGCGGTGCAGGGTGCGCACGCGTGTCTCCTTCTCGGTGGGACGGTGCCGAGGGTGGTCAGCGGGCAAGGTGGCGGTACTGCCTCCGCACATCGTTCGCGGAGACCACACTGTCGAGGAGCATCAGGCCGTCCATCCGGCAGTCGCACGGGTTGCGTTCGAGGGTGTCCTGGGGGAAGCTGCCGCCGATCTTGATGCCCCGGGGGTCGGACGCGGTGGTCACGTGCGGGCCGGGCCCGGACACCAGCCACGGGTCGTCGGCGCGGGTGTAGAAGCCGTCCACCGGTTCGCCGTTGCGGTAGAGGGCGAGCGCGCCGGTGTCGAAGTCGAACGTGGCGGCCAGGTGCACCCACTCCCCCACCGGCAGAAGCTCGCGCCAGTCCCGGGTGGCGGCGAAGGTCTGCGAGTTGCCGCCGTCGAGCCGCCGGCCGAGCGCGACGAGACGCAACTCCCCGTCGACGTCGATCAGCTCCAGCAGGGCGCGGACGCCGTGGCCGTCGGAGTCGCCGGTGAGCACTCCGGCCAGCCCGATGGCGTTGTACCTGTCGTCCGGGTCGGCGGTGGTGGAGTTGGGCAACGGGCTGTCCATGTTCAGCTTGAACCAGCCCATGACGGTGGTGCCTTTGGTGGCGCTGAACGCGCGCAGCGTCCGCACCCCGCTGGCCGACCAGGTGCCGGCCTTCCAGTCGTCGTTGCCGGCGACAGTGGGGGCGACCTGCCGGGTCTGCACCGCGTTGCGGCTGCCTCGGTAGGCGCGGTCCGGCACCCGCATGGCGGCACCGCCGTTGATCAGCTCGATCTCGGTGCCGGAACGCCCCTGGTCGCGTTCGAGGGCGGAATCGCCGGGCACCGGGTGGTCGAAGTCGTACGCGGCGACCAGGTGGGCGCGCAGTACCGGGTGGACGTCGCTGCGATCCGCCTGTGCTGGCGGCGTACTGGCGCCGGTCAGTGCGCCGATCGCCAGGAGGGAGACGGCCGCTCGGCGGGCCCTGGACATGGCTGTCACCTCGTTTCGCGACCTGCCGGCACCGGCAACGTAAGCGCTTACGTACCCTAGGCTTCGATGAATGTCGCTCGCAATAGATTGCGTGACATGAATGTTTCCGGAGGGTTGCCGATGCCCAGGGCCCGCCAGCGGCCGCGCCTCGTGGACGTCGCCGAACACGCCGCCGTCTCGCTGGCGACCGCCTCCCGCGCCCTCACCGGCCGCACGGGGGTCAGCGCCGAGGTGGCCGACCGGATCCGGCAGATCGCCCGTGAGCTGGGCTACGTGGCCAACCCGTACGCCCGCACCCTGGCCAGCGGCGCCACCTCAACGGTGGGGTTGATCGTCCATCAGGTCGACGACCCGTACTTCTCCGAGATCGCCGCCGGGGTCATCCAACTCGCCGCCGAGCAGGGGTTGCTGGTGCAGATCTGCCAGTCCGGCCGCGACCCCGACTACGAGCTGCAAGAGCTGCGCCACCTGATCGCCCAGCGGGTTGGCATCGTCCTGATCAGCGGTTCCGGTTACGACGACCCACGGATGGAGAGCGCGGCCCGCGCCGAGCTGGCCGCGTTCCAGGACCACGGCGGACGAGCCGCGGCCATCGGACGCCACGCGCTCGGCGTCGACGCCGTCCTGCCGGACAACGAGGCCGGCGGCTACGCCCTCGCCCAGCACCTGATGGATCTCGGCCACCGGCGGATCGCGGTCGCCGCGGGCAGCGCCGGCCTCACCACCGTCGCCGACCGGCTGGCCGGGGTGTCGTCGGCCCTGCGGCAACGCGGGCGGTCCCCCGCCGACCTCACCGTCGTGCACAGCGACTTCACCCGCAGCGGTGGGCGCGCCGCCGCCGAACAGATCCTCAACGAACATCCCGAGACGACGGCGATCATCGCGCTCAACGACGTGATGGCCATGGGCGTGCTGTCCACGCTGCGGACCCGCCGCGTGCCGGTGCCCGCGCGGATGTCCGTGGTCGGTTTCGACGACGTCTCCGTGGCGGCCGACCTCGCACCCAGCCTCACCACCATCCGCCTGCCGATGACCGAGATGGGCCGCACGGCGCTCACCCTCGCGCTCAAGCCGCGCACCACCCGCCCCCGCCGCCGCCCCACCGGGCACCTGCTGGTCGTCCGCGACTCGACCGGGCCCGCGCCGAGGACCTGACCGGCAACGGCGATGCCGCGGCACGACGGCTCGACTTCTGGCACGGTCGAGGGTGCCCACCCACACCGTGCCTGACGCGTCAGGAGAGGTCATGGCCGACATCGCTGTACGGCACCGAACGGTCGAGGTCGACGGCATCACGATCTTCTATCGAGAAGCCGGTCCCGCCGACGCGCCGGTCGTGCTGCTGCCACACGGGTACCCGTCGTCGTCGTTCCAGTTTCGCCACCTGCTGCCCGCGCTGGCCGATCGCTGGCGCGCCATCGCACCCGACTACCCCGGCTTCGGCTACAGCGACCTGCCCGACCCCAGCCGGTTCTCGTACACCTTTGACGCCCACGCCGACCTGCTCCACCGTTTCGTCGACGCGCTGGGGCTCACCCGATACGTGGTCTACCTCCAGGACTACGGCAGCCAGTTCGGGTTGCGACTGGCGATGGCCGCGCCGCAGCGGGTCGCCGGCCTCGTCATCCAGAACGGCGACATCTACCCCGACCAGCACGGGCCCAAGTACGAGCCGCTGAAGCGGTTCTGGCGTGACCCGACCGACGAGGGGCGGGACCAGTTGGCGGCCGCGATCGGTGAGGAGGGCTTTCGCCGTGAGTTTCTGGGCGAGCTGCCGGACCGGCTGACCGACCGGGTCAGCCCTGACCTGTGGCGGCTCTCGGGCGCGCTGGTCACGGACCCCCGGCGACGGGACGCCTGGCTGCGCCTCCTCGCCGACCAGGGCAGCACCGTCGACTGGTTCCCCCGTCAGCAGGAGTACCTGCGTACCCACCGGCCGCCCACGCTGATCGTGTGGGGACCGCACGACGGCTACATGCCGGAGGGCGCGGCCCGCGCGTACCTGCGGGACCTGCCCGACGCCGAGCTGCACCTGCTCGACGGCGGGCACTGGCTGCTCGAGACACACCTCGACGAGGTCGTCCGGCTGGTCCGTGACTTCCTCGACCGCGTCCAGCCCTGACCGCAGGCGCGCCGATCAGACCGCCAGGGCCGCCCGGACCTCCCGTTCCGCCGTGACACCCCCGTCGCCGTGCGAGGTGACCCGGCCGGACTCCAGCACGTGGTAGCGGTCGGCAACCCGCAGCGCGAAGCCCAAATGCTGCTCGACGAGCAGGACACTGAAACCGGACTGCCGGGTCAGCTCGACGATCCGCTCCTGGATCTCGGCGACCACCGACGGCTGGATGCCCTCGGTCGGCTCGTCGAGCATCAGCAGCCGAGGCCGGGTGATGAGGGCCCGCGCGATGGCCAACTGCTGGCGCTGACCGCCGGAGAGCAGCCCGGCCCGACGCCGCAGCAGCGGGCGCAGCGCCGGAAACAGGTCCAGCACCTCCGCCGTGGCCACCGCCCCGTCGCGCCGGCCGTCGGCGACCAGCCGCAGGTTCTCCGCGGCGGTCAGGTGCGGGAAACACTGCTGACCCTGCGGTACGTACGCCATCCCCCGCGCCACCCGCTCGTGCGGCCCGGCGCGGGTGACGTCCTCACCGTCCAGCTCGATCGTCCCGGCACTCGGGCGCAGCAGCCCGGCCGCGACCCGCAGCAGGGTGCTCTTGCCGGCACCGTTGTGCCCGAGTACGGCGGCCACCCCGTCGGGCGGGACCGTCAGATCGACCCCGTGCAGCACCCGAGAGCGCCCGTACCCGGCGTGCACCCCGCGCAGCGTCAGCATCATGCCTCCAGGCCAGTGCGGGCCGACCCGGCGTCGACCGGGTGGCCAAGGTAGACCTCCTGCACGCGCGGGTCCGCCTGGACCTGCGCCACCGTGCCCTCGCTGAGCACCCGGCCGGCGTGCAGCACGGTGACGCTGCGCGCGAACCGACGCAGGAAGTCCATGTCGTGCTCGATCACGACGACCGTGCGATCCCGGCTGACCGTCTCCAACAGCGTGCCGGTGGCGTCGCGTTCCTCATGGCTCATCCCGGCGACCGGCTCGTCCAGCAGCAGCAGCCGCGCGTCCTGCACCAGCAGCATGCCGATCTCCAGCCACTGCTTCTGGCCGTGCGCGAGCGTCCCCGCGAGGTGCGCGGCCCGCTCGGTCAGCCCGATGGTCTCCAGCGCGGCGGCGATTTCGTCGGGGACACCCCGGCGGCGGCGGGCCAGGGTCGCCCAGCTGCGCCGGGCGCCCGCCGCGATGTCGAGGTTCTGCAACACCGACAGCTCCTCGAAGACCGTCGAGGTCTGGAAGGTCCGCCCGATGCCGAGCCGGCTGATCCGGTGCACCGGCCGGCCGAGCAGTTCCTCGTCACCGAACCGGACCGAGCCGGTGGCCCGGACCAGACCGGTGATCGCGTCGACCAGTGTGGTCTTGCCGGCGCCGTTCGGCCCGATCAGGAACCGGATGTCACCGGCGGGCACCTCCAGGGAGACGCCGTCGACGGCGGTGAAACCGTCGAAGGTGACCCGCACGTCACGGACGGACAACCCGTCCAACCGCTCGCCGCTCATGCCGCCGGCACCTCCGTCCGTTCGGCCCGTCGTCGGCCCAGCGACAACCATCCGCGGCGCACCGGCCGCGCGCCGACGTCACGGCGGCGGGCCAGCGCCCACAGCGACGCCAGGCCGCCGGGAAGGAACGCCACCACGACCACGAAGAGCAAACCCTGCAGGTACGTCCAGGTGCCCGGGAACCGTTCGGAGAGGGCGGTACGCGCCCAGGCCACCGCCACCGCGCCGAGCACCGGCCCGAGCAGGGTGGCCCGGCCGCCCACCGCGACACCGATGACGAACTCGATCGACGGGACGATGCCGATCAGCGCCGGCGAGATGATGCCCACCGCCGGCACGAACAGCGCCCCGGCCAGCCCGGCCATGCCCGCCGCGACCACGTACGCCACCAGCTTGACCGACGCCGGGTCGTAGCCCAGGAAGCGGACCCGCTCCTCACCGTCGCGAACCGCCACCAGCAACTCGCCGTAGCGGCTGTGGATGAGCTGACGGGTCAGCGCGAGCAACGCCAGCAGCGTCCCGGCGATGACGAAGTACACCATCCGCTGGTTGACCGGGTCGTCCAGGTCGTAGCCGAAGAAGCCCTTGATGTCGGTGAGCCCGTTGGTGCCACCCGTGGTGCCCTGCTGGCCGATCAGCAGGATCACCATGGCGGCGGCGAGCGCCTGACTGAGGATGGCGAAGTACGCGCCGCGGACCCGGCGACGGAAGACCAGCGAGCCGAGCCCGAAGGCGACGATCATCGGCAGCAGCACCGTGGCGGGCAGCGCGAACCACGGGCTGGCGAACGGCCGCCACCACAGCGGCAGCTCGTCGAGTTGCCCGTACAGCTGCATGAAGTCGGGCATCCCACCCGGGCCCGCGTCGGCGAGCTTGAGGTGCATGGCCATCGCGTAGCCGCCGAGGCCGAAGAAGACGCCCTGGCCCAGGGTGAGCATCCCGCCCCGGCCCCACGCGATCCCGATGCCGACGGCGACCATGGCGACGCAGAGGTACTTGGCGAGCAACGCCAGCCGGAAGTCCGACAGCACCAGCGGGGCGACGGCGAACAGCACCGCCGCGCCGAAGGCGAAGCCGGCAAGGGTCCGCAGCCGCGAGCGGCCGGCGGGGCGACCCGGTGGTACGGCGCCGACGGGCGCCGGGTGCACGGCGGTGCTGGGTGGCGCGGGGGTGACGGCGGTCATGCGAGGCTCCTGGTCCGCAGGGTGAACAGGCCCTGTGGCCGCCACTGGAGGAACGCGACGATCGCCACGAACACGATCACCTTGGCGACGCTGAGGGTGGTCAGGTACTCCCCGGTGGCCTGCAGCACGCCGAGGGCGAAGGCGACGATCACGCTGCCCTTGAGCTGGCCGATCCCGCCGACCACGACGACCAGGAAGGCGTCGATGATCAGGTTGGTGCCCATGGTCGGGCCGATCGGGCCGAGCAGGGTGAGGGCCACCCCGGCGAGCCCGGCCAGGCCGGAGCCGAGGAAGAAGGTCGTCCGGTCGACCCGGGAGGTGGCGATGCCGGACACGGCCGCGAGGTCGCGGTTCTGGACCACCGCGCGGATTCGACGCCCGAGCGGGGTGAGTCGCAGTGCCAGGGTGAGCGCCGCGACGGCGGCCAGCGCCAGGGCCAGGATGAACAGCCGGTTGTTGGCGATGGTCAGCCCGCCGGGCAGCGCCACGTTTCCGGTGAGCAGCTCGGGCGCGCGGGTCTGCACGTTCGGGCTGCCGAAGACGTCCCGGGCCAGTTGTTGCAACATCAGCGACACACCCCAGGTGACCAGCAGGGTGTCCAGTGGCCGGGCGTAGAGCCGGCGGATGAGCAGCACCTCCAGCAGGACGCCCATGGTGCCGGCGACCACGAACGCCACCGGCAGCGCGACCACCAGCGACAGGCCGGCGCCGGTGATGCTCTGTTGCAGAACGTAGGTGGTGTACGCGCCGGCCATGATGAACTCACCGTGCGCCATGTTGATCACGTTCATCTGGCCGAAGGTCAGCGCGAGGCCGAGCGCGATGAGCAGCAGCACCGCGCCGATGCTGATGCCGGTGAAGAGTTGACCGAAGAGGACTGTCACGGTGGGTACTCCGAACTGCTGGTCGGGTGGCCCGGGCGGGGCGCGCGGCAACGCGTCCCGCCCGGGCCGGCGTCGTCAGCTCAGGCCGCTCGCCCACGGGTAGGTCTTCAGGTACGGGTCCGGAGCGACCGGCTTGCCGGAGTTCCACACCTCGGTGATCAGACCGTCCGCGCCGATCTTGCCGATCCGGGCGGTCTTGGCGATGTGCTGGGTCTTGCCGTCGACGGTGACCAGACCCTCCGGCGCGTCGAAGGTGATCCCGTCCGAGGCTGCGCGGACCTTCTCCACGTCGAAGGCGCCGGCCTTCTCGACCATCGCCTTCCACAGGTGCACGCCGACGTAGGCGGCCTCCATCGGATCGCTCGTCGGCTTGTCCGCGCCGTACTTCGCCTTGTACGCGGCCACGAACTTCGAGTTCGCCGCGCCCGGGGTGGTCTGGTAGTAGTTCCAGGCCGTCAGTTGGCCCTCCAGGTACTGGGTGCCGATGCCCTTGACCTCTTCCTCGGCGATCGACACCGACACCACCGGCATCGCGGCGGCGGTCAGGCCCGCCGACTTGTACTCCTTGAAGAAGGCCACGTTGCTGTCACCGTTGAGCGTGTTGAACACCGCGTCCGCGCCCGACGACTTGACCTTGTTGACGATGGTGCCGAACTCGGTGGAGCCCAGGGGCGCGTAATCCTCACCCAGCACGGTCATCCCGTTGGCGGTCGCGTACGCCTTGATGATTTTGTTGGCGGTCCGGGGAAAGACGTAGTCGCTACCGACCAGATAGACCGACTTCGCGCCCTGCGACTTGAGATAGTCGAGCCCGGGAACGATCTGCTGGTTGGTCGTCGCTCCGGTGTAGAAGATGTACGGCGACTGCTCCAGGCCCTCGTACTGCACCGGGTAGAACAGCAACGCCTTGTTCTTCTCAAACACCGGCTTGACCGCCTTGCGGCTGGCCGACGTCCAACAACCGAAGACGGCGGCCACCCGGTCCTCGGAGATGAGCTTCTCGGCCTTCTCCGCGAAGGTGGGCCAGTCCGAGGCGCCGTCCTCACCGACCGGCTGGATCTTCTTGCCGAGGACACCGCCGGCCGCGTTGATCTCTTCGACCGCGAGCATGATGGAGTCTCGGACGGTGACCTCGCTGATCGCCATGGTCCCGGAGAGCGAGTTGAGCAGCCCCACCTTGACGGTGTCGCCGGAGACGTCGGCGGTGACGCCGGCCGCGCTGCCCTCGTCGGAGGTCTTGCTGCCGCACGCGGTCAACGCGGCCGCGGCGACCAGGGTCATGGCACCCGCCAGGATGCGGCGGTCCCGGAATAGTGACATCTACTCTCCCTGCGGTGCACTCAAGTGGTGAAAGGACGGTCGGTGCGGTCCGATGGAGCTGACGTGAGCGATGCCGGGTCGGCGGGTGGACGCCGCGCGGGGCATCGGATCGGATATGGGCAGGGAAAGCGTCGACCGGCATGATTGCGCGGGTGTTTCCCGGTCCTTAATTGACTGTTTCCGAAGGGCCGCCGCAGCGCGCACGAAAAACGGCCGGCACCGTTGGGAGGAAACGGTGCCGGCCGTTCGGAAAGACGCAGAATAAGTGCCACCACAATGGTCGACGGACGAATCCGTCGACGATGGCACACAATGGCGAGATCTGGCCCCGCGGCCAGATACTTCACGCAGGAAGCATCTTAGGACGGGGTTGGGTGGCGCTGTCAAGGGGCCGCTCGGGCGGGTGCCGGTGCCCGGTTCAGAGCTGGGCGAGCACGGTGAAGTCGAGCCCGTCGGCCTCGGCCAGGTAGATGCGCTGACGCACGTGCCGCTGTCGCAGCCGCAACCGCCCACGGGGCCCCTGGTAGGCGACCGTGTCGGCGGCCGTCTCGATGGCCCGTACGTCGAGGGTGCGGGCCTGGCCGATCAGCGCGGCGAGCAGCATGACGCCCTCGTAGCACGACTCCCCGAGGCTGCCCAGCGGCGGTGCCTCCACCCCGAACCGCCGCGCGAACTCGCCGTGGAAGTCGAGATTCTCCTGGGTCACCAGCCCGGCGAAGAAACCCGCCGTGCTGTACAACCTCCGGGTCGCGCCGGCACCGCTGGCCAGCAGCATGTTCTCGTCCATCAGGGTGCTCAGCCGCAGGCAGCGCTGATCCAGGCCGGATCGGGCGAACGCGCGGTTGAACCGCACCGCGTCGGCACCGACCAGCAGCATCAACACGGCGTCGGCGTCACTGTGCTCGATGCGGCGCAACACCTCGGTGAAGTCGTGTGCGTCCAACGGCAGGAAGTGCCGGCCCACCACCTGCCCGCCGCCGCGCAGCGCGTACCGCTGGGCCGCCCGCGAGGTACGGCGCGGCCACACGTAGTCGTTGCCGACCACGAACCAGCGACGCACACCCTGCTCCCCGGCGAGCAGCCGCATCGCGGGCCACAGTTGGGCATCCGGCGTCTCGCTGGTCAGGAAGACCCCCTCGGTGCGTTCGCCGCCCTCGTAGAGTGCGGTGTAGACGTACGGCACCCGGTGCGCGACGCGGGGCGCCAACGCCTGGCGCACCGAGGAGATGTGCCACCCCGTCACTCCCTGCACGGCCCCCACCGACACCAACGCCTCGACCTCGGCGGCCACCTCGGCCGGCGGTGCGCCACCGTCGACCGGCACCAGCCGCACCTCCCGGCCCAGCACGCCTCCGCACCGATTGATCTCCTCCACCGCGAGTTGCGCGCAGAGCTCGCAGGTGGGGCCGAACATGCCCGCCGGCCCGCGCATCGGGTAGACCAGCGCGATGCTGACCACGGCACGGTCGACGGTCAGCCACGGCGGTGCCGGCGCGGACATGAGCACATGATTGTCCGACCCAGGACGGAAGACCAGCGCCCACCACTGACCGGGACGACTCGCTACCATGACAGGGCCACCGGACCAGGGAGTTTCATGTCAGACGTGCCCGGGGCGCCAGCCGACCTGCTGCGCTCGCTCACCCGCGCCGAACGGCTGCTCTCCCGCCGGCTGGGCGCCGTTCTGGCCGACGACGCGCTGAGCATCGAGGCGTGGCGGGTGCTCTGCCTGCTGGCCGACGGCCAGGGTCACCCGATGAGCGAGGTGTCCGCCGAGGCGTCGCTGCCGCCGGGCACCCTCACCAAGCTGGTCGACCAGCTCGTCGACCGCAACCTCGTCTTCCGCCGGATCGATCCGGTCGACCGCCGACGCATCCGGGCGTACCTGACCGCTCGGGGCCGCCGCGAGCACGCCCGTCTGGACGAACGGGTCCGGGCCAGCATCGCCGAACTGGGCATCACGGAGATGGGCGTCGCGGAGACCAGCGAGCCGGGCATGCCCCCGGCCGCCAACCTCGTACGCCAGCTCGACGACCTGATCGGCCGCCTCGACCCGGCCCGGCAACGAGTGCACGCCGACGCGGCCGGCCCACACCGCTGACCCCTTCCCCGCTCCGGGCTTCCGGCTCCGGGCTGCGGGCTGCGGGCTGCGGGCTCCGGCTCCGGGCTTCCGGCTTCCGGCTTCCGGCTTCCGGCTTCCGGCTCCAGGCTTCCGGCTCCAGGCTTCCGGGCGTTCGGGCTTGTGGGGCGTTCGGGCTTGTGGGGCGTCGGCACGGCCTTGAGCGCGGCCCGACCTCCCACCCCACACTCCAGAGAGCGTGATGTCTGTGAGTCATCGTGATGACTCACAGACATCACGCTC
>NZ_JAKKFF010000341.1 GCF_022229015.1 Micromonospora foliorum | reverse complement strand
CCACGGCGGCGCGCAGCGCCTCGACCCGCCGGGTGTCCCCGGGCAACCGGACCGCCACCGGGGCGCCCACCAGGTCACCCGCGTCCTCGATCTTGGCGAGGGCCCGTTCGACGGCCTCCCGGTTGGCCACCCCGGGTGTCTCGGCGAGCATCCGCAGTGCCACCACGAGCGCGAGGGCCTCGTCGGGCGTCAGCCGCAACGGCCGGTCGATGCCGGCGTCGTAGGTGATGGTCACCCGGTCACCGTCGAACGCCATGTCGATCAGGTCACCGGGGCCGTACCCGGGCAGCCCGCACACCCAGAGCAGCTCCAGGTCCTCCCGGAGCTGACGCTCGGTGACGCCCAGGTCACCGGCCGCCTCGGCGATCTCGATGCCGGGCCGGGCCAGCAGGTAGGGCACCAGGTTGAGCAGTCGGGCCAGCCGGTCGGCGGACGCGCGGGAACCGTTGCGGGAGGCCGGGCGGGTCACCGGGCACCCCCGCTGGCGGCCAGCTCGTCGTGTCGCACGGCGATCTCCTTGAGTCGTTGGATGACCGCCTCGCGGACCTCCGGTGGGTCGAGGACCCGCACGTCCGGGCCGTAGCCGACGAGGTGACCGGCCAGCCCGTCCGGGTCCGCGTACGGCAGGACCAGCCGGTCGCCGTCCGGCCCGGCGGTCACCTCCACCGCCCAGCGGCGCAGCCCGGCGGCCCGCCCCGGGGCGGCCAGCACGGTG
>NZ_JAKKFF010000340.1 GCF_022229015.1 Micromonospora foliorum | reverse complement strand
GGGCGGCGGACCTCCCGGCCGGGGTGGGCCTCTGCGCACCCGGGTCGGCGCCGGGCACCAGCCGCGGCTGGGGCGCGACCCCGGTGACCCGGGGCACGGCGGGTTCGGGCGCCGGATCGTCACCGACCGCCGGTCCGGTGGGACGGTCCTCGTGGTCCCGTGCCGCTCCTCTGCCCGTCACGACGTTCATTGCACACCGCCGCAGGAGGCGAAACGGGCAGCTGAGCCGCGTGTCGACGACAAATCGGACCAACGGGCGAGCTGGTCGGCCCGGTCCGCCGGTCGGGCACCCCCCATTGGTTCGCGAACGCCCCGGACGGGTCACTAGGCTCACTGCTCATGAGTCACGTTCTCGCGGCAGTGGCCTGGCCGTACGCCAACGGCCCCCGCCACATCGGCCACGTCTCCGGTTTCGGCGTTCCCTCCGACGTCTTCGCCCGGTACATGCGGATGGCCGGCCACGACGTGCTCATGGTCTCCGGCACCGACGAGCACGGCACCCCGATCCAGGTGCAGGCCGACGCCGACGGGGTGACCCCGCGCGAGCTGGCCGACAGGTACAACAGGGTGATCGTCGAGGACCTGCACGGCCTCGGTCTCTCCTACGACCTGTTCACCCGCACCACCACCCGCAACCACTACGCGGTGGTGCAGGAGCTGTTCGAGGGGATGTACCGCAACGGCTACATCGTCCCGAAGACCACCATGGGGGCGATCTCCCCGTCCACCGGGCGCACCCTGCCCGACCGCTACATCGAGGGCACCTGCCCGATCTGTGGGTACGACAGCGCCCGCGGTGACCAGTGCGACAACTGCGGCAACCAGCTCGACCCGATCGACCTGATCGACCCGAAGTCGCGGATCAACGGGGAGACTCCGAAGTTCGTCGAGACCGAGCACTTCTTCCTGGACCTGCCGGCCCTGGCCGAGGTGCTGCGGCAGTGGCTGGACACCCGCGAGGGGTGGCGGCCCAACGTGCTGCGGTTCTCCCGCAACCTGCTCGACGACCTCCAGCCCCGGGCGATCACCCGTGACCTGGAGTGGGGCGTACCGATCCCGCTCGACGGCTGGCGCGACCGGTCGGACAAGCGGATCTACGTGTGGTTCGACGCCGTGATCGGCTACCTGTCCGCCTCGATCGAGTGGGCCCGCCGCTCCGGCGACCCGGACGCGTGGCGGAAGTGGTGGTCCGCCGACGGTGCGGGTAAGGACTCCCAGTCCTACTACTTCATGGGCAAGGACAACATCGTCTTCCACTCGGTGATCTGGCCGGCGCTGCTCTCCGGATACTCCGGTGCGGGCTCCCGCGACGGTGAGCCGGGCGAGCTGGGTCGGCTCAACCTGCCCACCGAGGTGGTCTCCAGTGAGTACCTGACCATGGAGGGGCGCAAGTTCTCGTCGTCCCGCAAGGTGGTCATCTACGTTCGCGACTTCCTGGAGCGCTACGACGCCGACGCGCTGCGCTACTTCATCGCCGCCGCCGGCCCGGAGAGCAACGACACCGACTTCACCTGGGCCGAGTTCCTGCGCCGCAACAACGACGAGTTGGTTGCCGGCTGGGGCAACCTGGTCAACCGGTGCGTCTCGATGGCCGCGAAGAACTTCGGGGCTATCCCGCCGGTCGACCCGGCCGGGCTCACCGAGGCCGACGAGGCGCTGCTCGCCGTCGCCCGGACCGGTTTCACCACGGTCGGCGACCTGATCGGCCGGCACCGGCAGAAGCAGGCGATCGGTGAGGCCATGAAGGTCGTCGCCGAGGCCAACCGGTACCTCTCCGAGCAGGCGCCCTGGAAGCTCAAGGACGAGGCGGACAAGCCCCGGATGGGCACCATCCTGCACGTCGCCCTCCAGGTGATCACCGATGCCAACACGCTGCTCACCCCGTTCCTGCCGCACTCCGCGCAGCAGGTGCACGAGCTGCTCGGAGGCGCCGGCGTGCACGCGCCGATGCCGGTGATCGAGCAGGTCGACGACCTGGACGGCGGTCCCGCGTACCCGGTGCTCACCGGGGACTACACCGTCGGCGCGCGCTGGGAGTCGGTGTCGATCGAGGCGGGCCGCCCGCTGGCCGTGCCGAAGCCGGTGTTCCGCAAGCTCGACCCGTCGATCGTCGACGAGGAACTGGCCCGGCTGGCCGACTGAACGCACGACGCGCGGCGGCGGGCCGCACTGCCGCCGCCGCGCGCCGTCACATCGCGTACCGGGTGTCCATCACCTGGTCGTCGGTCACCTCGGCGCCGGGCGCCCAGGCCTCGTAGATGCCACGTTCCTGACACTGGGCGCCGGTGGCGACCACGGTGTCCGGGTTCGGGTGGCGCAGGCGCACCCGCAGCCAGCCGGCCTCCTCCCGCAGCACCAGGCACGGCACGCCCCGCCACTGGGCGAACCGGACCCGGCGGGCCACCGCGTCCACCGGGTAACGGGCCGCCCGGGTCATCGCCAGCACCCGGAACCCGCCGGGCAGGTCGGCGACCGCCTCGTACTCGGTGTCGCCGTACATGCCGACCAACTGGGTGGAGCGGGGCGCGTCGGCGTTCGGCACGTACTCCTGGTCCGGGGAGAGGCCCGGCACCGCGGCCAGCAGGTGCCGCCACTGCGGGCCCACCATCCGCAGCCACCCGCGCTGCTCGGCCTGGTAGGTGTACAGCACCACCTCCACCCCCTCCGCCGGGTACGCGATGAGGGCGGCGTTCGCCGGCATCGGCAGGTCGGCGAAGTCCCGGGTGATGAACTCCGGGATGAGCTGACCATTGCTGGGCACGAAGCCGGTGCCCAGCACCGGGGCGCCCAGCCGGTCCCGGGCGGCCAACGCGGTCAGGCCGCGGTGTGCCGGGCCGGCCGGCACGTCGTAGTCGCCCGGGTCGGACGCGCGCCAGCGCAGCGCGTACGCCACGTCCGGGCCGTCCCGGCCGGCGTCACCGTCGGTACGCAGCACCGTCGTCGTCGCCGGCGTACGCAGGTGCGCCACGTCATGCTCGCGGAAGCAGAAGCCGTGCGGCAGCCAACCCCGTACGTAGCCGGCGACCTGCTGGGCCGAGAGCACCTTCATCATCCGGGTGCCCCGCCGGACCACCGCCGACGCGCGCGCCATCGTCAGCGTCGGGTCGCCCGCCGCCGCCGGCTGCTGGCTGAGCTGGTGCAGGTACGCCCACCCCCGCTCGCGGTGCGCGGGCACCAGCAGCGGCGTCTCCGGCTCGTCGGCCGGCTCCGTCGCCCCGTGCACCGCGGTCACCTCGGTGACGTGCACGAACCGTCGCCACGGCAGGGCGCTACCCGGGCGGGGCGCCCACTCGAAGCCGGCCACCTCGTCGGCGCTGAACAACTCGTACGCGGCGCCTCGGGCGATCTCCTCGGCCGGGTACACGCCGCCGCCGAACGCCACGCGCAGGCCGGTCCGTTCGCCGGCGCTGCCATCGGCCTGGGGAGTGACGCTCAAGCCGTCACCTCCCTGCTCGATGGGATGAGGTCCGCACGCGGTCGCGTCCGGTCGCTGGTGACCGTAGAGTCGCGCGGCGTAGTCGAGGTGAACGTCGGGTGGCGGGCAGATGGACAGGCCCGGTGTGTGATGCTGTCGCTGATGAGCGAGCCCACTGAATCCCGCCGCGAGCGTGCCGCCCGGCGGGCCGGAGAGTTTCCGCCCGCCCCCGAGTCGCTGCCCCGGGCGGTGCTGGACAGCCACACCCACCTGGACATCACGGTCAGCGAGGCCGGTGTGCCCGGCGGTGGTCCGGCCGACGACCCGGTCGCCGTGGCCATCGCGCTGGCCACGAAGGTCGGCGTGGACCGACTGGTCCAGGTGGGCGTGGACGTCGCCTCCTCCCGGTGGGGCGCGGACACCGCCGACCGCTACCCGGCCGTGCTGGCCACCGTGGCGCTGCACCCCAACGAGGCGCCCCGGCTGAGCGACCTCGACGAGGCGCTGCGGGAGATCGAGTCACTCGCCGCCCGCGACCGGGTCCGGGGAATCGGCGAGACCGGGATGGACTTCTTCCGCACCGGCGACGAGGGGCGTGCCGCGCAGGAGCAGAGTTTCCGGGCGCACATCGCCATCGCCAAGCGGTACGGCAAGACGTTGGTCATCCACGACCGCGACGCGCACGCCGACGTGCTGCGGATCCTCGACGACGAGGGCGCTCCCGACCGGGTGGTGCTGCACTGCTTCTCCGGCGACGCCGACTTCGCCCGCGAGTGCGTCCGCCGCGGCTACCTGCTGAGCTTCGCCGGCACCGTCACCTTCGGCAGCGCGACGGCGCTGCGCGAGGCCGCCGCGCTCACCCCGGTGGACCAGATGCTTGTGGAGACCGACGCCCCGTACCTCACCCCGATGCCGTACCGCGGCCGACCGAACGCGTCGTACCTGATCCCGCTCACCGTCCGGGCGCTCGCCGCGACCACCGGCACCGACCTGGACGAGCTGTGCGCGGCCATCTCCGCCACCGGCGACCGGGCCTTCGGCCCGTGGTGAGCCCGGCCCGACGGTCGGCACCGACCCCGTCGCTACGCTGCCTGGCATGACCGGTCTCCTCGGCCCGGCGGAGATCCGGGAACTCGCCGCCCGGCTGGGCGTCGCGCCCACCAAGAAGCTGGGCCAGAACTTCGTGCACGACCCGAACACCGTGCGCCGGATCGTCACCGCCGCCGGCCTGACCCCCGACGACGTGGCCCTGGAGGTGGGGCCCGGGCTCGGCTCGCTGACCCTGGGGCTGCTGCCGGTCGCCGGGCACGTGCACGCCGTGGAGATCGACCCGGTGCTCGCCGGGGCGCTGCCGGAGACCGTCGCACGGCACGCCGGGGCCGACGCCGCCCGGCTCACCGTGCACCGCGCCGACGCACTGCGCATCGCCGCCGCCGAACTGGCCGACCCGCCACCGACCGCGCTGGTGGCGAACCTGCCCTACAACGTCGCCGTGCCCGTGGTGCTGCACCTGCTCGCCGTACTGCCCACCCTGCGACACGGCCTGGTGATGGTGCAGAAGGAGGTCGCCGACCGGCTCGTCGCCGGTCCCGGCTCCAAGGTGTACGGCATCCCGTCGGTGAAGCTCGCCTGGTACGCCCAGGCCCGGGGCGCCGGCAAGGTGCCGCCGAACGTGTTCTGGCCGGTGCCCAACGTCGACTCCGGCCTGGTCGCCTTCACCTGCCACGAGCCGCCCCGCGCCGACGTACCCCGGGAGCGGGTCTTCGCCGTGGTCGACGCGGCGTTCGCGCAGCGCCGCAAGACGCTGCGCGCCGCGTTGGCCGGCTGGGCCGGTGGCGCCGACCGGGCCGCCGCGGCGCTCACCGCCGCCGGTGTCGACCCTGGCGCCCGTGGCGAGTCACTGACCGTCGAGCAGTTCGCCGCCATCGCCGCGTCGGCTCCGGTCGGTACGCCGGCCGGGAAGTAGGCTGACGCCGTGCCCGCCGAGGAGGTGTACGAGTGACAGCGCAGCCGATCGAGCCCGCTGCCCACGGGATGTGGAGTCCGGATCCCGTCCGGCAGCGGCTGGCCAACCACACCATCGAGGACGTGCTGGCTCTGCCCGACGACGCCCCCCGCGTCGAGCTACGTGACGGAGTCCTCGTCGTGGTCCCCTCCCCGACCTTTGGTCATCAGACCATCGGCAACCTGCTGTGGATGTGGCTACGGCAGCACGCGCCGGCCGAGTTGACGCCGGCCACCGCCGTCGGGGTGGCGATCAACCATCGGAACACCCTCGAACCCGACGTCGTCCTGCTGCGGCGTCCGGTGGCGCCCGACCACCACTACTTCGAGGCTGATCAAGTTGTGCTGGCCGTCGAAGTCGTCTCGCCCGGCACCCGTCGTCGGGACCGGTTGGAGAAGCCGGCCGACTACGCGGACGCCGGCATCCGGCACTACTGGCGGATCGAGCAGGACCCGCTGCACGTGTACGCGTACGACCTGGTCGGCGGCCGGTACGAGCTGGCCGCCGACTCCGCCGAGGAGCTGATCGTGGCCAAGCCGTTCGACATCCGCCTGCACCTGCGGGACATGACCCCGTGACCGAGGCCTGGGGACCGGACGACGACGAGCGACGCGGGGCCGTCGGCCCGGTGCGGGTGCGGGTGCCCGCGAAGGTCAACCTGCACCTCGGGGTGGGCCCGTTGCGCCGGGACGGCTACCACGAGCTGAACACGGTCTACCACGCCATCTCGATCTACGACGAGCTGACCGCCCGCCGGGGCGACACCCTCGCGCTGACCATGGAGGGTGAGGGCACCGGCGAGCTGGCCCTGGACGACACCAACCTGGTGATCCGCGCCGCGCACGCCCTCGCCGGGTACGCGGGGGTGCTGCCGCACGCCCGACTGCACCTGCGCAAGCAGATCCCGCTCGCCGGTGGGTTGGCCGGCGGCAGCGCCGACGCGGCAGCCGCGCTGGTGGCCTGCGACGCGCTCTGGGGCACCGGGCTGTCCCGCGACGAGCTGGCCGGCATCGCCGCCGACCTCGGCTCCGACGTGCCGTTCCTGATCTACGGTGGCACCGCGCTGGGCACCGGCCGGGGTGAGGCGATCAGCCCCGTGCTGGCCCGCCCCACCTCCTGGCACTGGGTGGTGGCGATCGCCGACGTCGGCCTGTCCACCCCGGCCGCGTACCGGGAGCTGGACCGGCTCCGCGACTCCGGTGCCGCTGGCAGCCCGTTGGGCAGCACCGACGCGCTGCTGGGCGCGCTGCGCCAGCGTGACCCCCGGGTGCTCGCCCGCACGCTCGGCAACGACCTCCAGGACGCCGCGCTGGCCATGCGCCCGGCGCTGGCCGACACGCTGAAGGCCGGCGAGGCGGCCGGCGCGCTCACCGGCATCGTCTCCGGTTCCGGCCCGACCTGCGTGTTTCTCGCCGCCGACGCGGCCGACGCGGAGCGGATCGCCGCCGAGCTGACCA
>NZ_JAKKFF010000034.1 GCF_022229015.1 Micromonospora foliorum | reverse complement strand
CCCCGATGCAGGTCCCTTTCCGTGCGACGACTGCCGTGCGTCGACAGCGGCCGCTCTGGGGACGAACCTCGACCCGCCGCCGACGTCCGTGAGCGGGGCGTTCCTCGCCGGCCTGGTCGCCGGCTACGGCGTCGCCATCCCGGTCGGCGCGATCGCGATCCTCATCCTGGGGCTCAGTGCCCGTACCTCGTTCCGGGTCGGTGCGGCCGCGGCGCTCGCCGTGGCGACGGCCGACGGGCTCTACGCGGCGGTCGCCGCGTTCGGCGGCGCTGGCCTGGCCGACGTCATCGCGCCGGTCGCCGGGCCGCTGCGGGTGGTCGCCGCCGTGGTCCTGCTGGGGCTCGCCGGGCACGGCCTGTGGCGGACGTGGTCCGCGCACCGCTCGCAGCGACCACCGACGGCACGCGCCGGTCGGGGCATGAGTACTCCCGGGCGGGCCTACGCGGCGCTGCTCGGGTTGACCCTGCTGAACCCGATGACGGTGCTCTACTTCACCGCGCTGGTGCTCGGCCGCCGGGACACTGCCGACTCGGGCGTGGTCCCCGTGACGCTCTTCGTGGCCGGGGTGTTCCTGGCGTCGGCGAGCTGGCAGTTGGTCATCGCCGGCGGTGGCACGGTGGTCGGCCGGGCGCTGACCGGGCCCCGGGGCCGGCTGCTCACCGGCCTGGTCTCCAGCGCGCTCATCGCCGCGCTGGCGGTGGCCGCGGTCCTACCGGACTAGCCGTCACCTTCCGCCGACTGCGTTGGTCCACCGGGCCGGCTGACCCCGCGTTGTGCCCTCGTGCCGCCCGGGGGCCCGGACGGGCTGGCGGTGCCGTACGGTCGGGCGGTGACCAGTCGACCCGCAGCCGGCGGAGGCCGGTGGGTCGAGGTGGACCCGGCCCGCGTCGGCCGCTGGGTCGAGGGCTTCGCCGACCGGCACGGCCCGCCCACCACCAGCGCGCGGGAGTACGGCCTGCTGCTCGCCGCCCCGGACGGGGCAACCGCCGAGCTGTACGCCCCACCGGGTGCACCGGCCAGCGCGGATGTGGCCGGGTTCGTGGCCTCCGCTGTCATGCCCCGTCGGATCGGCCTGCTGCTGGCCCGTAAGGGCGCGGTGGCGATCGGGGTGGCCGAGGGCGCCGACCTCGTCGTCTCCAAGGTGGACACCCGGTACGTGCAGGGGCGTACCGCCGCTGGGGGCTGGTCGCAGCACCGGTTCGCCCGCCGACGCGACAACCAGGCGAAGGCGGCGCTGGGCGACGCGGCGGACCTGGCCGTACGGCTGCTGTTGCCGGAGGTGACGACGCTCGCCGCGCTGGTCTGCGGCGGTGACCGGCGGGCGGTGGACGGGGTGTTGGCCGACCGGCGGCTGGCCCCGCTCGTGCCGTTGCGGGCGGAGCGGCTGCTCGACGTGCCGGAACCCCGGCACGCGGTGCTGGTCGCGGCGGTGAGCGCGGCCCGGGCGGTACGGATCCTGGTGCGCGATCCCGACTGACCTCGGCCGATCCCGGCGTCACCGGGGGAGACGACCGCCACCCAAAACGGGGTTCCCGGCGTGCTGCCCGGCTGGCGGTCGGAGGATGGGCGCGTGGAGTTTCTGGTTGACATGGTGACGACGGTGCCGCAGGGAACCTCGGAGGACGGGGTGGCCGACATGCGCGCGCGTGAGGCGGCGCGCTCGGCCCAGCTGACGGCCCAGGGCAGTCTCCTGCGGCTGTGGCGGCCGCCGCTGGCGCCGGGGGAGTGGCGTACGTGGGGGCTGTTCCAGGCCGACGACGCCGATGAGCTGGAAGCCGTGCTCGCGTCGATGCCGCTGCGCGCCTGGCGGCGCGAGACCGTGACGCCGTTGACGCCGCACCCGAACGACCCGGGTCAGCCGCCTCGCTGAGCCGGCAAGGGCACGCCGGCTCGACAGGCACGCCATGGGAAACGTCCGTCAGCAGGGAGATCATCATGTCCGAGGCGCAGATTCTGCGTACCGTCCTCGACCGGTGGAAGTCGGCGGTCGACGCCCACGAGCCCGACCGCGTCGCGGCGTGCTTCACCGATGACGCGATCTTCCAGGGGTTGCAGCCGTACACGGTTGGTCGTGCCGGTGTCGCGGCGTACTACGCCGGGCAGCCGCTCGGCCTGACCGCCGCGTACGACATCCGGGAGATCCGCCGTCTCGCCGACGACGTGGTCCTCGGCTATCTGGAGGTGGAGTTCGGCTTCACCGACCGGCCGGCCCTGACCGTCAACCTCGGCGTACTCCTGCGGCGGGTCGACGATGACTGGCTCATCGGCCACTACCAGGTCTCGCGGCTCACCTGATCCGGCAGCTTCGGTGGGAATGACGATCGTGGCAGGCTCGCGGGGGAGCCTGCCACGATCTCGCGACGAGGTCAGAGCTGGTCGGTGCCGAAGGTGTCGCAGGTCTTCGGGTCGCCGCGGTCGTAGCCCTGGGTGAACCAGCGCTTGCGCTGCTCGGACGTGCCGTGGGTGAACTGGTCCGGGTTGACCCGCCCGCCGGAGCGCTCCTGGATGCTGTCGTCGCCGATCGCCTCGGCGGCCTGCACGGCCTCGCTGATGTCGGTCTGGGTGATGGACTTGAACAGCGGCTCCTGGCCGGTCTTGTCCTTGCTCTCGGTGGCGTGCTTGGCCCAGGCGCCGGCGTAGCAGTCGGCCTGCAACTCCAGCCGTACGGAGGCGGAGCGGGGGCCGCTCTGGTCGCCCTGGCCGGCCTTGGCGTTGGTGCCGAGCAGGTTCTGGATGTGGTGCCCGTACTCGTGGGCGAGCACGTACGGCTGGGCGAACTCGCCCTTGGCGCCGAACCGGGAGGCCAGCTCGTCGTAGAAGCTCAGGTCGATGTACACCTGCTTGTCGGCGGGGCAGTAGAACGGGCCGACGCCCGAGTCGGCCTGCCCGCAGCCGGTGTTCACGGCAGCCTGGAAGAAGTTGGTGTCGGTCGGCTCGTACTGTCCCTTGCCCACCTCCGGGTAGGCCTTCTGCCAGTAGGCCTGGATGCTGTTGACGTAGAGCGCGTTGCGGCAGCGCGCGTCGTCGAGACGTTCGGGGTTGTCGCGGGAGCACAGCTGCTCCAGGTCGGTGCCGCCGGCCTGACCGCCGCCCTCGTCGCCGTTGGTCATGGCATTGAGGCCGAAGCCGCCGCCGAGCAGCGCGACGAGCACGGCCACCACGATGCCGATGATGCCGCCCCGACCGCCGCCACCGGGGATGGGGATGCCGAAGCCGCCGCCGGATCCGCCACCGCGGCCCACGTCGTTGACCTGGGAGGTGTCGATTTCGGCCCGCTCGTTGAGTTCCATGGTGACCCCGATCGCCGTATGCCAGTAATTGTCTGTTGTGTGTCGTTTCGTCCATCGAGTGCCGGACGGGGTCCGGACAGGCGTTCCGGTACCCGATGATCTTGATCGGTAATCCGGGCAGGCCGTTCGGCGGCGCCCGGTACACTTGTCAGGTGCTGCGCTGCGAAGGCTGAACCGCCCCGCGCCGTCGGGCCCCTTGAGCCCGCCGGCCGTTTCGCGTGCCCCGAGTCAGCCTTCCGAACCCCGAGAGCGAGCCCGCAAACATGATCACTGCCACCGGCCTGGAACTGCGTGCCGGTTCCCGGATCCTGCTGTCCGACACCACGCTGCGCGTGCAGCCCGGTGATCGGATCGGCCTGGTCGGTCGCAACGGCGCCGGCAAGACCACCACGCTGAAGGTGCTCGCCGGCGAGGGGCAGCCGTACGGCGGCCAGATCGACCAGCGCAGCGCCATCGGCTACCTGCCGCAGGACCCGCGCACCGGTGACCTGGAGGTCACCGGCCGCGACCGGGTGCTCTCGGCGCGCGGGCTGGACGTGCTGATGGCGCAGATGCAGGAGGTCGAGGCCCGCCTCGCCGAGGACTCCAGCGACAAGCTGGTCCGTCGGTACGGCGCGCTGGAGGACCAGTTCGCCGCCCTCGGCGGGTACGCGGCCGAGGCTGAGGCCGCGCGGATCTGCGCCAACCTCGGCCTACCGGACCGGGCACTCGCGCAGACCATCGGCACCCTCTCCGGTGGTCAGCGTCGCCGCATCGAGCTGGCCCGGATCCTGTTCCGCGACGCCGGCGAGAACGGCGGCGGCATCCTGCTGCTCGACGAGCCCACCAACCACCTCGACGCCGACTCGATCACCTGGTTGCGGGGCTTCCTCGCCAACCACAAGGGCGGCCTGATCGTGATCTCCCACGACGGCGCGCTGCTGGAGTCGGTGGTCAACAAGGTCTGGTTCCTCGACGCCACCCGGTCGGTCATCGACGTGTACAACCTGGGCTGGAAGGCGTACCTGGAGGCGCGTGAGACCGACGAGCGGCGCCGCCGTCGGGAGCGGGCCAACGCGGAGAAGAAGGCCGGCGCGCTGATGGCGCAGGCCGACAAGATGCGGGCCAAGGCCACCAAGACCGTGGCCGCGCAGAACATGGCCCGTCGTGCCGAGAAGCTGATCTCCGGCCTGGAGGAGGTGCGGGTCTCCGACCGGGTGGCCAAGGTGCGTTTCCCCAGCCCCGCGCCGTGCGGCAAGACCCCGCTCACGGCGACCGGCCTGTCCAAGTCGTACGGCTCGCTGGAGATCTTCACCGACGTCAACGTGGCGGTGGACCGGGGCTCCCGGGTGGCCATCCTCGGGCTCAACGGCGCCGGCAAGACGACCCTTCTGCGGATGCTCGGCGGTCTGCTCAGCCCGGACACCGGCGAGGTGCACGCGGGGCACGGCCTGCGGCTGGGCTACTACGCCCAGGAGCACGAGACGCTGGACGTGGAGCGGACGGTGCTGGAGAACATGCGCGCCGCCGCCGTCGAGCAGTCCGACACCGACCTGCGCAAGATCCTTGGCGCGTTCCTCTTCTCCGGTGACGACGTGAACAAGCCCGCCGGCGTGCTCTCCGGTGGTGAGAAGACCCGGCTGGCCCTGTCCACCCTGGTCTGTTCCGGCGCCAACGTGCTGTTGCTCGACGAGCCGACGAACAACCTCGACCCGGTCAGCCGGGAGCAGGTGCTCGACGCCATCGCCAACTACCCCGGCGCGATCGTCCTGGTCACCCACGACCCGGGTGCGGTGCTGGCGCTCAAGCCGGACCGGGCCATCCTGCTGCCCGACGGTGACGAGGACGCCTGGAGCGACGACCTGCTCGAACTGGTCGAGCTGGCCTGACCGGGAACGGCTCGGCCCGTTCCCAGACCTGGCCCGCCCGCCGGCTCGGCCGGCTCTCAGCCGAGCAGGTCGACCAGTCGGCCGAGTACGCCGGAGCTGACCAGGATCACCAGCCCGATGGCGATGAAGATCGTCGGCACCAGCCAGGCGCCGGCGCGTTCGACCAGCCGGACCACCCTCCGGTGCCCGCCCAGCCAGGCCCCGGCCACGCACCACAGGGCGATCAGCAGCACGAAGACCAGCAGGAACACCGCGCTGTCGGCCACCCCGAGGGCCCGGAAGACGGGTACGTAGACCGCGACGTTGTCGGCGCCGTTCGCGATCGTCACCCCGGCCACGCCGAGCGCCCCGGTGACGACCGCGGGCGCCTCGTCGTCGCCCGAACCCCGCAGCGCGCGTACGCCGAGCGCGATCGGCAGCAGGCCGAGCAACCCCGTCCACGGGTCGGGCACCACCAGGAGCCCACCCGCGATCACCGCGCTGGCCAACGCGAGCGCACCGATGCCGAGGTATTGTCCGGCGACGATTTCCCAGGTGCGGGGTTGGCCGGTGGTGCGGGCCGCGACGAAGAACAGCGTCAGGATGACGATGTCGTCGATGTCGGTGGCGGCGAAGACCACGGCCGCCGCGCCCGCGGTGCTGAACACGTCGATCACGGACCGAAGGGTACGGTCGTCGGCTGCCGCCAGCTCGCAGCGGTGGTACGCCCGGACGCTGCTGCCGCTCGATCGCCAGGATCACTCTATCGGGAAGCTGACATTGCATAGCGTGTCGGTTGGCGAAGAGTTGATATCTGGCGCATGATCGTTCGAGGCGGTCTAATAGGTGGGACCGTATCCGAACCGCACAGTCTGGGACGTGAGGACACAGCATGGCAGCCACTGGCACAGCCACCAGCACTGAGAAGGGTCGCCGGATCGTCGGAGCCGAGCGTCAGACGCTCGCCAAGGACCTGGTAAAGCGGTACACCTCGGGGGAGAGCATCCGCGCGTTGGCGGCCTCGACCGGCCGTTCGTACGGGTTCATCCACCGAGTGCTCACCGAGTCCGGCGTGCAGCTGCGTCAGCGCGGTGGTGCCCGGCGCCGCAAGAAGGCGTGACCCGCCCCTCAGCGTCGTCCACCAGCGCCGCGCCCCGGGACGTCCGGTGACCGCCGAGGCGACCGGGGTTCGGCTGACCTGCGACGGGCCGGTCGCCACGGTGACGTTGTGCCGGCCCGACGTGCTCAATGCCCAGACGCCCGCGATGTGGCGCGCGATGAGCGACTTCTCCCGTGACCTGCCCGGCGACGTGCGGGTGGTGGTGGTCCGCGGTGAGGGTCGCGCGTTCTCGGCGGGCCTCGATCTCGCGGTGGCCGGCGCCTCCGGTCCGGGGTCGTTCGCCGAGTTGGCCACGCTGCCCGAGCAGGAGTGCGCGGAGCGCATCGCGGAGTTCCAGGCCGGTTTCACCTGGCTGCACCGGCCGGATGTCGTCTCCGTCGCGGCCGTGCAGGGCCATGCCATCGGTGCCGGCTTCCAGCTCGCGCTCGCCTGTGACCTGCGTGTGCTGTCCACCGACGCGAAGCTGTCGATGGCCGAGGTGACGCTTGGCCTGGTGCCCGACCTGGCCGGCACGAAGCGCCTCGTCGAGTTGGTCGGTTACGCCCGGGCGTTGGAGATCTGCGCGACCGGCCGCCGGTTGGACGCCGCCGAGGCGGACCGGATCGGGCTGGCCACGCTGGTCGTGCCCCCGGCCGAGTTGGACGCCGCGGTGCGGGACCTGACCGCCGGTCTGCTCTCCGGGGCCCGCGACGCGGTGGTGGAGATCAAGGCGTTGCTCGCCGGTGCCGCCGGGCGGTCGCACGCCGACCAGCAGCGCGCCGAGCGGGAGGCGCAGACCCGTCGGCTGCGTGACCTCGCCGGCAGGGGAGAATAGGTAAGGACCGCACGGGAAGAACCGGGTTACGACTGAGGTTGTCACACTCGTCGGGAGAATTGACCTGACGGTGCGGTCTGCCCGGCAACCCGGAGGTGAGCGATGTCCAACCCGATGTCCGGCGGTGGCATGGCCGGGTGGAGCATGCTCCGGTCGATGCGCAACCGCGACGAGGTCTCCACCCACCGGCTCAAGCGCGGGGTGGCCCGCCGCATCGTCGCGTTCGCCCACCCCTACCGGCGCGACATCATCGTCTTCCTGGCCACCGTGGTGTTGGCCGCCATCATCGGCGTGGCCACTCCGGTGCTCGCCGGTGACGTGATCAACGCGATCAACCGGGGCGGCACCGAGGCCGGCCGGCTCGTGGTGCGGCTGGCCCTGTTCATCGCCGCGCTGGCGGTCGCCGACGCGCTGCTGTCGCTGGCCCAACGGTGGTACTCCGCCCGCATCGGCGAGGGCATCATCTTCAACCTGCGCACCCGGGTCTACGACCACGTGCAGCGGATGCCGTTGCAGTTCTTCACCCGGACCCAGACCGGCGCCCTGGTCAGCAGGCTCAACAACGACGTGCTCGGCGCCCAGCGGGCGTTCACCTCCACCCTGTCCGGTGTGGTCAGCAACGTCATCCAGTTGGTGCTCACCGCGGCGGTGATGTTCACCCTCTCCTGGCAGATCACCGCGCTCTCACTGGTGCTGCTGCCGATCTTCATCATCCCGGCCCGCCGGGTCGGCAAGCGGCTGGCCGACATCACCCGTGAGGCGTACAACCTCGACGCCAAGATGAACGCGACCATGACCGAGCGGTTCGGGGTGGCCGGCGCGCTGCTGGTGAAGCTCTTCGGCCAGCCCGAGATCGAGGCCCGCCGGTTCGCCGGCCGGGCCGAGCGGGTCCGCGACATCGGCATCCAGTCTGCGATGTACTCCCGCACGTTCTTCGTGGCGATGCTGCTGGTCGCCTCGCTGGCGCAGGCGCTGACCTACGGCCTCGGCGGCTGGCTCGCGGTGACCGGCGGCGTCAGCGCCGGCACCGTGGTGACTCTGGCGCTGCTGCTCACCCGCCTGTACGGGCCGCTCACCGCGCTCTCCAACGTCCGGGTGGACGTGATGAGCGCGCTGGTCTCCTTCGACCGGGTCTTCGAGGTGCTCGACCTCAAGCCCGGCATCGTGGAGAAGCCCGACGCGGTGCCGGTGCCCCGGGGCGCCGGCCGGGTCGACTTCCGGGACGTGCGATTCCGCTACCCGAGCGCCGCCGAGATCTCCCTCGCCTCCCTGGAGGAGGTCGCCACGCTCGACCGGACCGTCAACGAACCGGTCCTCAAGGGTGTCTCGTTCAGCGTCGAGCCGGGGCAGATGGTCGCGCTGGTCGGCCCGTCCGGGGCGGGCAAGTCGACCCTGTCGATGCTCATCTCCCGGATCTACGACGTCAGCGACGGGCAGGTGCTCGTCGGCGGGGTGGACGTACGCGACGCGACGCTCGCCTCCCTGCGTGACGAGATCGGTGTGGTAACTCAGGATTCGCACCTGTTCCACGAGACGATCGCCGAGAATCTTCGCTACGCCAAGCCGGACGCCACCGACGACGAGATCTGGGCCGCACTGGCCGGGGCGCAGGTGGCCGACCTGGTCCGGGCGCTGCCCGACGGGCTGGACACCACCGTGGGGGAGCGCGGCTACCGGTTCTCCGGCGGCGAGAAGCAGCGCATCGCGATCGCGCGACTGCTGCTCAAGGCCCCGTCGATCGTGATCCTCGACGAGGCGACCGCACACCTGGATTCGGAGAGCGAGGCGGCGGTGCAGCGGGCGCTGTCGGTGGCGCTGGCCGGGCGTACCGCCCTGGTGATCGCGCACCGGCTCTCCACCGTGCGCGACGCCGACCAGATCCTGGTCCTCGACGGTGGGCGGATCGTCGAGCGGGGGCGGCACAACGACCTGGTCGCGGTCGGTGGGCTCTACGCCGAGTTGTACCGGACCCAGTTCGCCGTCGCCGACTCGCCCACCCCGTTCGTCGACGCGACCGGCCCGGAGCCGGTGGTCATGCCGCTGGGCACCTACCGCGCCGACGAGGTGCTCCCGCCCGCCGCCGCCAACTGACGGCAACCAACAAGGGGCCGCGTGCGTCACTGTCACTCCGGCGAGCCCCGCGCGTTGATCGACTCGGGTTCCTGAAAGTCGCGGTGTCCGACTCGCCGCGACCGCACGACTTCCGTGAAGCCGAGTCGATCAAAGGTCGGGTGCTCCGGCGGGCCGACGGTCCGGTAGCTCGGTCGCCGTTCGCAACTCGGCGAACGCCAGGCCCAGGGTGACCGGGGTGAAGTGCGCGTTCAGGCCACTGGGGTTGGGCAGCACCCACAGCCGGGCCCCGGCCAGCGACTCCGGCTGCGGCCCGAAGGTGGCTTTCGGCCGCTGAAAACCGATCCGGTACGCGGTCACCCCCACCACCGCCACCCAGCGCGGCCGGTACCGGGCCACCTTGTCGGTCAGGATCGCCGCGCCGTCGAGGAGTTCCTCAGTGCTCAGCTCATCCGCGCGGGCGCTGGCCCGGGCGGCCATGTTGGTGATGCCGAGCCCGAGCCCGGGCAGCTCGTCCTGTTCGCTGGGGTGCAGGAGCCGGGGGGTGAACCCGCCCCGGTGCAGGGCGGGCCAGAACCGGTTGCCGGGCCGGGCGAAGTGCCAGCCGGTCGCCGCCGACCACAGGCCCGGGTTGATGCCGACGAAGAGCACCGCCAGCCCCGGGGCGAGCACGTCGGGGATGGTGCGATCGGCGGCGGCCGCCAGCTCCGCGCGGGTCGGCCGGGCCGTCCCCGCCGCCGCCCGGTCCCGTCGGGTGGGCCGTGTTTTGATCGACTCGGGTTCCTGGAAGTCGGGGTGTCCCGGTGGCGTCGACCGCCCGGTTTCCTTGAAGCCGAGTCGATCAACGGCTGGGTGGTCGGGCTGGGCCTTCTCGGGCGGTGTCACGGCACGGGCAGGTCGGGCCCGCTCGGGGGTCACAGGCCGCGCAGCGCGCCGCCGTCGACCGGCAGGGTGATCCCGGTGAGGTAGCTCGCGGCGGGGGAGAGCACGAACGCGGCCACCCGGCCGAACTCGGCGGGGTCGCCGAGGCGGCGCAGCGGGATGCTGGCCTCGGCGTCGGCGCGGGCGCGATCCGGGTCGCCGGTCGCGGCGAAGAGTTCCCGGTTGCGGTCGGTCATGATCCGGCCGGGCAGCAGCCCGACGACCCGGACCCCACGTGGGCCGTAGTCGTCGGCGATGTCCTTGGCCGCGCCGACCAGGCCGGGCCGGAGCCCGTTGGAGATACCCAGGCCGGGCACCGGGCCGCGAGCCGAGGTGGAGAGCACCAGCCCGATCGCGCCGCCCTCGGGCAGTGCGGCGGCGACCGTGCGGACCGCGCGGACGGTGCCCAGGAAGACGGTTTCGAAGGAGAGCCGCCACTGCTCGTCGGTGATCGCCGCGGCGTTGCCCGCCGGTGGGCCGCCGACCGAGATCAGCGCGCCGTCGAGCCGGCCGAAGTGCTCCTGGGCGGCGGCGACGAGCTGCCCCGGGGTTTCCGGGTCGGTCAGGTCCGCGGTCAGCCCGACGGCGTGCTCCGGGCCACCCAGCCGCTGTGCGGCGGCGGCCACCGCGTCCGGGTCCCGAGCAGAGAGCACCACCCGCGCACCGTCGGCGACCAGGCTCTGCGCGGTCGCGTAACCCAGGCCGCGGGAGGCGCCGGTGAGGACGTACACGCGGTCGGTCAGTCCGAGATCCATAAGTCCGATCCTGCCGCATCCGGTACGCCGTCGCCAGCACGGGTGGATGCCCGTGGGGCGGGGCGCAGCAGGCGTACCCGGCCGGCGATCTGCACCGCGACGGCGCCGCCGGCGCGGCAGATCGCCGGGCGTGTACGATAGGAGGGGCCCACGTCTGAACGCCCGG